>CAZRYA010000161.1:0-4150 GCA_964604235.1 uncultured Tissierellaceae bacterium
TTCTAAACTTATTTCTAAATCCTTCAACCTTTCTTCCAAGTTCCTTATCATAAGGTCTACTATCTCTTTTATATCTTCTTCTTTTAAACTATGGAAGACTATAACTTCATCTAACCTATTTAAGAACTCTGGTCTGAAAGTCCTTTTCAGTTCTTCAAATATTATTTCCTTCATAGTTTCATGTTCTGCCTTAGATTGATTTTCTCCTGTTGCAAATCCTAAAGTATTCTTCTTCTTAATATCTCTAGCTCCAACATTTGAAGTCATAATTATAACAGTATTCTTAAAGTCTACTGTCCTCCCCTTAGAATCAGTCAGTCTTCCATCATCTAATATTTGAAGCAATATATTAAATACATCTGGATGAGCTTTTTCTATTTCATCAAACAAGATAACTGAATAAGGTTTCCTTCTTACAGCTTCTGTTAGTTGGCCTCCATCGTCAAATCCAACATATCCTGGAGGAGACCCAACTAACTTAGAAACAGAGTGTTTTTCCATATATTCTGACATATCTACCCTTATCATAGAGTCTTCATCTCCAAAAAGTTCTTTTGACAAGGCCTTGGCCAGGTGGGTTTTTCCCACACCAGTTGGTCCAACGAATAAAAATGACCCTACTGGTTTATTAGGATTTTTCAATCCTACCCTAGCCCTTCTAACAGCTTTAGAAATAGAATCAACAGCTTCTTCTTGACCTATTACTCTTTCATGAAGGGTTTTTTCTAAATTTAATAGCTTTTCACCTTCTGCCATGGTCATTTTAGTGACTGGTATTTTAGTCCAATCTGAAACTATGCTGGCTATCTCATCATAGCCGACTTTTAAGGTATTTGATGTCTTATCTTCATCCCACTTGTCTCTTGTATTTTGAAGTTTTTCCCTCAATTCCCTTTCTTCATCTCTAATATTTGCTGCTTTTTCATAGTTTTGATTATTTATAGCTTCCTCTTTTTCAGAAGCCAATAAATCTAGTTTTTCTTCAATCTCTTTTAGGTTATCCGGAGCCATATAAGACCTTATCCTTATCATTGAAGCTGCCTCATCTATTAAGTCTATTGCCTTATCTGGTAAAAACCTATCAGATATATACCTAGCTGATAATTCAGATGCAGCATTAATAGCTTCATCTGTTATTTTTACCCTATGGTGGGCTTCATACTTGTCCCTAAGTCCTTGTAAAATTAAAATAGTGTCTTCAACTGTTGGTTCATCTACCATTATAGGTTGAAGCCTTCTTTCCAGTGCAGTGTCTTTCTCTATATTTTTCCTATACTCATCTATTGTTGTAGCACCTATTACTTGCAAGTCTCCCCTAGCCAAGGCTGGTTTTAAAATATTAGAAGCATCTATAGCTCCTTCAGCTGCTCCAGCACCTACTATTGTATGAAACTCATCTATAAATAAAATTATACTTGTATCCTTTTTTAATTCTTCCATCACATCTTTTAATCTCTCTTCAAACTCACCCCTATATTTAGCTCCAGCTATCATACTTGGTAAGTCCAAAGACCTAATAGTCTTATTTTTTATTATTTCTGGAACATTGCCCTCTACTATTTTTTGAGCTAAACCTTCCGCAATGGCCGTTTTCCCTACGCCTGGCTCTCCTATTAAAACAGGATTATTTTTAGTCCTTCTAGATAGGACTTGGACAACTCTTTCTATCTCTTTTTGCCTGCCTATTACAGGGTCTATATTACCTGACTTTGCCCTTTTATTTAAGTCTATACTAAATTTATCTAAATTAGGCGTCTTGGTCTGTTCGTTAGGTCCCTCCCCCTGTTGGCCTGTTGATATATTTTCTGATATCTTATCCAAAACTCCATCAGCTAAATCATCTACATCAACTCCTAATTTAGACAGGATAACTATAGCAACACCTTCCCCTTCATCTAATAAGCCTAATAGTAAATGTTCAGTTCCAACATAATTGTGGCCTAAATTTCTAGCAGCAACTACACTTAACTCAAAGACTTTCTTAGTCCTTGGAGTATGGCCAGCAATTTCTACAACTTCTTCTCCCATACCAACTATTTCCACTGTTTCATTTACTAGCTTTTCTAAGTCAAGTCCTGCTTCTTCTAAAACTTGAGCTCCTATACCTTCTCCTTCTGCCATAATACCTAGGAGTATATGCTCAGTTCCTATATAGCTGTGTTTAAGTTTCAACGCTTCATCTTGAGCCAGCATAATTGCCTTTTGAGCTCTTTCTGTAAATTTTCCAAACATACCCATTCTATCCCTCCACACTTTTAAAATAATCTCTTATATAAGAGGCTCTTTCAATATCTCTTTCTTCTTTTAACATTTGTTTATTTAATAATAATTGTAAGTTTGCTGGCTGTACTTTTATCATAAGCTTTACTATTTCTTTTGACCTAAGTCCTTTAATAATATCCAAATCTATACCCAGCTTGATATTGGACATGTGCAGCATAGCTTCTCTAGAGTTCATCTGCCTACTGTATTTTAGCATTCCAAAAGACCTAAAAACCCTATTTTCTACAAATTCCTTTTGCTTCATATATATATATTCTCGGGTCTTTCTCTCCCTACTTATAACCTGTAAACTTACTTTTTCAAGTTTTTTTATAATATCTTCTTCCGTCTGACCTAAAGTGGTTTGGTTGGATATTTGATATAAAAAACCTAATGCCTCTGTTCCTTCTCCATATAAGCCCCTAACAGTAAGCCCTATCTTCCTCATGGTCTCCATAAAGGCATTTAAGCCACCTGTTGCCGTTAGGGCTGGCAAGTGAACCATTATGGAGGCCCTAAGACCTGTTCCCACATTGGTTGGGCAAGCAGTTTTATAGCCATAGTCATCATCAAAAGCATAGTCCAGCCTGTCATCTAGTAAGTCATCCACCTTAGAAACCAAGTCATAGCCTTCTTCCAAACTAAGTCCTGGTAAAAGTCCTTGGATCCTCAAATGATCCTCTTCATTTATCATTATAGTAATTCTTTCATCATCTCTAATTAAAAAACTACTTATATTTTGACTCTTTATCAGATGGTGGCTTATTAAATGATCTTCAACAAAAGAATGTTTTTGAACCTCTCCTAAACTTCCGACATTATAAAAATCATAGTAATCATCATCATCACTAAAAACTTTCACAATTTCTTTAGTCAAAAGTTCTGAGTCTTCTTGTGAAATTATATGAGGAAACTTATAACTATCTAAATTTCTCGCAAGTCTAAATCTAGTGCTTATAACTATATCTTCGTCTTTGCTTTGAGCCTCTATCCATTTAACCATTTCCTCACTCCTCACTTATATCCTTTTCTGTCTTTCCTAAAATCTCATCCCTCAATAAGGCAGCCTTTTCAAAGTTTTCTTCCTGTACAGCCTTATCAAGTTCTTTTCTAAGCCTATCTATCTCTCTCTGTTCCATTATTAATTCTCTCTTGTCCTTTGGAACTTTTCCTATATGCCTATTATGGCCATGAATTCCATTTAATAAAGAATTCATATCCTCCCTAAAAGTCTCGTAACATTTAGAACATCCAAATTTTCCATGTTCCATTAGGTCCCTGTAAGTTAGTCCACATTTAGGACAAGTCTTTTCTCCTGATATATTTTCATCTTGATTTATATTAATTAGATCTAAAAACAATTTATGAAATGATATTGGTAGATTTATCTCTATATCATCTTCCCCTGATCCACAGCTATCACACAAGTGTCTTTCTTCCATTTGGCCATTTATAATTTTGGTAAAATGAATGTTTGCCTCTCTTTCATTACATAATTGACATAACAAAACTACCACCTCCTACTAAATAGGTACATATTTAATATACCCATTATTTTATAATATAATAAATAATACAGCTAATTAATTAGCTGTATTATTTACTCTATTATATTCTATTCCTTAGATTTTGCAATAATTTCATCTGCTATTTGAGAAGGAACTTCATCATATCTTAAAAACTCCATTTGAAAATTTCCTCTAGCCTGGGTCATAGCCCTAAGGTCTATTGCATATTCAAACATTTCAGAATGAGGGGCCTCTGCTTCAACTTTCTGACTTCCATCTTCTTGTTGCTCCATGCCTAAAATTCTACCCCTTCTCTTGTTCATATCACCCATAACATCTCCCATATACTCATCTGGTATACTTATGTCCACTTTTACAAC
>CAZRYA010000161.1:4160-4376 GCA_964604235.1 uncultured Tissierellaceae bacterium
AAGATTCTGGGATGTTTACTTCTGCCTTTAGAACTGGCTCTAAAAGTATTGGTTGGGCTTCCTCCATACCCTTTTTAAAAGCCAAAGAAGCAGCTATCTTAAAAGCCATTTCATTTGAGTCTACAGGATGGTAAGATCCATCAAATAAGGTTGCCTTTACATTTACAACTGGATAACCTGCCAGTACCCCTTCTTCCAGTGCATCCTTAAGTCCTT
>CAZRYA010000162.1:0-4323 GCA_964604235.1 uncultured Tissierellaceae bacterium
TTCCAGAAACTAAGATTATATTAGATGATAAGGGCAAGCCAGTTGATGTGTTTAAATCTGAAAGAAGGATAGGGAATAGGATAATAGAGGAATTTATGTTAGTTTGCAATGAAACAGTGGCAGAACAATTTTATTGGGCAGAAATTCCATTTTTATATAGAATACATGAAGAACCAGCCAGTGAAAAAATCGAAAATTTCAATAAGATAATTCACAATTTTGGTTATAGTATAAAGGGGAAACAAGAAATCCATCCTAAAGATTTACAGATTTTAACTAAAGAGATTAAGGGGAAAAAAGAAGAAGCCCTTATCTCAACTTTACTTTTGAGGTCCTTGAGAAAGGCTGTATACAGTAATGAACCAGATATACACTTTGGATTAGCAGCTAAGTACTATTCGCATTTTACTGCACCAATAAGGAGGTATCCTGACTTGGTAATTCATAGGATAATTAAAAAATCTATAAGTGGAAATCTATCAGGTAAGTATATAAAATTTCTAGAGGAGAACTTGGAAGAAATAGCTGACCATACTTCTATGACAGAGAGAAGGGCAGAAGAAGCTGAGAGAGAAGTGGAAGATATGAAAAAAGCTCAATATATGACCCAGTATATAGGAATGGAATTTAATGGTGTTGTATCTTCGGTAACAGGCTTTGGAATGTTTATCCAATTAGACAATACTATAGAAGGGCTTGTTCATTTTAATAGTATGAAGGATGACTACTATGATTTTGATGAAGAGAATTATTATATTATTGGAGAGAGAAGTAAAAAGATATATAGATTAGGTGATGAGGTAAGGATATTGGTAACAGATGCCAATGTTTATAAGAGAACTATTGATTTCGCATTGTCAGACTTATAAAAATAAATGGTAAGGTGAGAATATGAAAAAGAAAGGTACAAGAACAGTAGCAAGTAATAGAAAAGCTAGATTTGAATACTTTCTAGAAGAAAGTTATGAAGCTGGAATAGAGTTAAAAGGGACAGAAGTTAAGTCAATTAGGCAAGGAAAACTTAGTATACAGGAAAGTTATGCCTCAATTGAAAATGGTGAGGTTTATATAAATAACCTTCATGTTAGCCCTTATGAACAGGGTAATATATATAATGTAGATCCATTGAGAAAGAGAAAATTACTTCTTCATAAAAGAGAAATAAGAAAACTTCAAGCTGGAATAAGCCAAGATGGATTTACCCTAATCCCAGTTTCCATATATATAAAAGATGGACTTGTAAAAGTTCAAATATCCCTAGCAAAAGGTAAGAAATTATATGATAAAAGGGATGATATAGCCAAAAAAGATGCCAAGAGGAGAATGGAGCAACATTCTTCATTAAAATATAATTAGAATCAAGTGAGGTGGCTGTAATGGGAGAGTTTTTAGCAAATAGAGAAGATGCATTTGAACTATTAAAGAAATATGTAAAGTCAGAAAGTTTAATAAAGCATTCCTTGTCAGTTGAAGCTGCTATGGCTCATTTTGCAGAGCTTTATGATGAAGACATAGAAAAGTGGTCTGTAATAGGTCTTTTACATGACATAGACTATGAAAAATATCCAGCAGAGCATTGTGTAAAGGTTAGAGAAATTTTAAAGGAAGAAGCATATCCAGAAGCATATATTAATTCTATAGTAAGTCATGGTTATGGAATTTGTGAGGGGGCTGAAAGCAAGCCTGAAGCAAAAATGGAACAAATACTCTATACTGTTGATGGTCTAACAGGTTTAATTACAGCTTGTGTTTTAGTTAGACCAAGTAAGTCGATTTTGGATCTTACTCCTAAGTCTGTAAACAAAAAATGGAAAGATAAGGCATTTGCAGCAGCAGTGGATAGAGATAATATTCAAAAGGGGCTAGATATGTTGGGAATGGATAAAATAGACGCCATAGATGAAACTATAGAGGCCCTTGCAAAAAGAGCAGAGCTTTTAGACTTAGTGGGAGAAATTTAGGATAATTGGATTTTTAGGAGTTGAAGGACAGGGTTCTTTGACTCTTTTCATTAGGTAGCCACTTGACATTAACTGGCTTTTACTGATATAATTAATTAGTAAAATTAAATATGGGGGCGAATTTGGTTTCGACAGGGATGTGGAATCAGAGGTAGCGAGCCGTTGTGTCCAATCAACGATAAAAGTGGCAAATTAAATTAAACGCAAACGATAATTACGCAATAGCAGCCTAGTTGCTGCTCATCCTACTGAAGAGTCCTGCGACTTTAGCTAGGGTGTCAAACTAAGCAGGGTACCGCACTTTGCAAAGCTTTGAGCTTAGGACGGAACTATGAAGCTACTAAAGATATAATCTTGTTAGTAAGAGTATATCTGAGGGAATGTTAAACTACTAACTGCGCTCGGAGAGGCTTTTGTGGAAATGTTCTTGGACGTGGGTTCGACGCCCACCGCCTCCACCAGTAATATCCACAATATAGTGGACATCAATAGAATCTTCAAAGACAAGGGCTTTACTAATATGAAATTTAGTAGCTTATCTTGGTCTTTTGGAGATTTATTTTATGTCAATATCTACAGAATTTATGTTTTCTTGAAGTTAGTTTCTTCAATGTAAAGCGTAGGTTCTTTTTTTCTCCAATTATCAAGTTTTTCATAGTTAACTTATATAAATCATAGGAAATAGAATTGCTAGTATAGCCTATACTTTTTTGTAAGATACAATAATATAGTTTTACTGGCCAGTATTTTTTAATAGATGTAAATTAAAAACTATTAATAAGAATGAAAACATTTTATATGTTAAATGATTAGAGATTTTAAGATGAGTGGATAGACTACACTTAATAGGAAAGTTCTTAACTTAACATGGTAGAATTAAATCATGAGGAGATTTTGTTGTATCAAGCCAGTCCTATAAGTAAATATACTACTTACTTGTCTTTTTGAAATTCTATAAATATATAAATTACAAATATTAATATAGAAACCATATATATGAGAAGCCTATACTTATATATGTATCTAATTATAAAATCAAGTATGAATAATACCATTAGAAAAAATGAGATAACTTCCATGATCTAGTTCCTTTTAAATTTATTTATTGTGATTTTACTCTAAAGAATCGATTGGATGCCAACTTATATCAACAATATCTGTTTTATAAACTTATATTAGTTATAATGTTTATATGTGAGGAGATGGTGAAATGGAAACTTTAGAAAGCAAGAGACTAATCTTAAGAAGTTGGAAGCAAGAGGACTACAAAGACTTATATGAGTATGGTAAAAGTGACTTGGTAGGCCCAGATGCAGGCTGGCCTGTTCATAAAAGTGAAGAAGAGAGTAAATTGATGATAGATAGGTTTATAAGAGAAAAAGAATCTTATGCAATTGTTCTTAAAGGGGAAGATAAGGTTATCGGTAGTATTGGAATACATAATAGGAGGCCTGATAAGACAATTTTAACAGACAAGCAAAGGGAAATAGGTTATGTTATTAATCCATCCTATTGGGGGAAGGGATACGCTTCTGAAGCAGTAGAAACTATATTATACTATTGTTTTCATAGGCTAGACTTGGATTTAGTTTGGTTTGGACATTTTGATTATAATGAAAAATCTAAAAATGTAATAAAAAAATCAGGAGCCAAATATAAATTTTATAAGGACCAAGTAATAAGAATTCTTGACCATAAACCAGTTAGGACTATATATTATGTATTAGATAGGGATATCTATATAAAAAGTCGAAATTAAACTAATTAATGAAATAGGATATTATTGTACTGCTTGGTCGAATATATATTCTAAGAATAGTGCTATAAGGGCATGATATAAACTTCCTTGGGTTGAACTTACATCTAAATGAAAAACTAAGAGTTTATTTTACCGGAAAGACTACATTTAATGTGGTCTTTTTTATTATTATATGTTATATTGAATTGGACAAGGCTTGTGGGGTTTAATTCCGGAAAATAGGAAACGAGTATTTCAGGCAAACTAATAAAAATTAGCTTGGAATCCTAATATATTTGTGCAAAATCATTCCGGATTACCGGAAAAAGGAGGATAAAATGAAAAGAAAAAATGAATTATGGAAAAATTATAGGTTTCCAATAATACTATTATCATCAATAATTTTAGGAAGTATTTTAGGTTTACTTATGGGAGAAAGGGCGAAAGTCTTTAAGCCTTTAGGCGATATATTTTTGAATATGATGTTTACCATAGTAGTTCCCTTGGTTTTTGTAACTATAACTTCATCTATATCCAGCATGGTGGATATGAAGAGATTAGGTAAAATATTAGGAAATATGTTTTTGGTATTTTTTGTAACAGGTATGATAGCATCCCTTGTAA
>CAZRYA010000163.1:0-1308 GCA_964604235.1 uncultured Tissierellaceae bacterium
CCAACTTTAGAGGGAATAACAGAATTTGACCTACCACAGGGAACTCAGACAGGTAGCAGGTTTAAACTTAAACATAAGGGTGTACAAAATGTAAGGGGTCATGGAAAGGGAGACTTATACTTTAATGTAAAGGTTCAAGTACCAACTGAACTTACAGATGACCAAAGAAAAATTTTAAAAGAGTTTGCTGAATCAACAGATGAAGACTATAAAGAAAGCAAAAAAACTTTTTTTGATAAAGTAAAAGATGTGTTTAATTAACCTAGGGTAAACCTAGGTTTTTTCTTATGATAGAATGTCTAGTTTTTATATTATGCTTAGTATATAATTAGTTTATATATATAAAAGGATGTGTAGATATGAAGTGGAGAGAAATTATTTTAAAAACTGAATCCAGAGGTGAAGAAGTTGTATCAGCTATACTTTATAGCCTTGGTGCTAATGGACTTCTAATAGAGGATCCAAATGAAATAGAAAACTTAGAGCAAGATAAAACTAATTGGAACTATATAGATGAAAGTCTTATGGAGATTAAATTTGATGGGATATTAATTAAATCATATTTTTCATATGAAGAAGATGTAGATAAAAAATATGATGAAATAAGAAGAGCTTTAGAAGAAAATAACTATATAAAAGAAGAAAATATAAATTGGGAATTAGATCATAAGACAGTAGAAGATAAAGATTGGGCAGAATCGTGGAAACAATATTATAAACCGGTGAAGCTGGGAAATCGTATAGTTATAAAACCCAGCTGGGAAGACTATGATTTGAAAGATGGGGAAATTCAAATAGAGTTGGATCCAGGAATGGCCTTTGGAACTGGAACTCACGAAAGTACAGCCATGTGTGTAGAAGCTTTAGAATCTTATGTAGAAGATGGATATAAAATTTATGACATAGGAACGGGAAGTGGAATTTTGGCCATAGTTGGGGCTAAATTAGGAGGAAAAGTTGTTGGAATTGATTTAGACCCAATGGCAGTAAAGGTGGCTAAGGAAAATGGCCTTATAAATAAGGTTGAAGATAGGGTTGAGTTTAGAGAGGGAGACTTACTTGATACAGTAGACTCTAAGGTAGACCTAGTTGTTTCTAATATAATTGCAGAAGTAATAGCTATGATTACACCAGATGTTAAGCAAGTTCTAAAGCCAGGTGGGATATTTATTTCTTCAGGTATAATAATAGAAAAAATGGATTTAGTTAGACAGGCATTAGTAGAAAATGGATTTAAAATATTAGAAGAGAGGAAGTTAAATAGTTGGGCAGCCTTTGTTGCAACTATTGAATAATATGTATAGATTT
>CAZRYA010000163.1:1318-4313 GCA_964604235.1 uncultured Tissierellaceae bacterium
ATTTCATGTTTCATCTTTCTTACCTCCGTAAACTTTAATTGATTTATTTGATGACAAGGAAACTCTTTTTCTATTAGATGAGATTGATTCTCACCTATACTTTGAAAATGTCCAGAAACTATGGGGTATATTAAAGAACGTACAGGGTAAAGTAATAACTGTTGAAGATGGAGATGCTAAACATATAAAAGATGTACTTAGGATGAAAATAGGACAAGAGCTAGAGCTAGTAGAAGATACTAGGGTTTACACTTGTAAGATTGTAGAACTTGAAAAGGGAAAAGTTTTATTTGAAATACTTAAGGAAAGGCCTGGAGATAATGAAGCAAGGCTTAAAATTAATTTGTTTCAAGGCCTACCTAAATCGACTAAGATGGATATGATACTTCAAAAGGGTACGGAGATTGGTATTAGATCCTTTACTCCTGTAATGATGAAGAGGTCTGTTTCTAAAATAGAAAATGAAAAAAAAGAAAAGAGTAAGATGGCCAGATGGGAAGAAATATTAGAAGCCAGTGCCAAACAAGCTAAGAGGGACCTGATACCCAAAATGGAAAAAGTCTTATATTTTAAGGAAATGGTAAACTTACTTTCTGAAAAAAAGAATATTTTAGTAGCCTATGAAGATGAAGATATGCTGCATATAGGTGAGGCTTTTAAATCTTTAGAAGGTGAGGAAGTCAATATAGTAATAGGGCCAGAAGGTGGCTTTGAAGATGAAGAGATAGATGGATTAAAAGCTATAGGTGCAAATGTAGTGTCTTTGGGTAGTAGAATACTTAGGACGGAAACAGCAGGCCTAGTGGCAGCTACCATTTGCCTTTATGAGAATGGAGATATTTAAGAAATAATAATATGATGATATGTAAAAGATAGGATAGAAAACTCTAGAGGCTTGGCTTGTGGGGATTCTATCCTATCTTTTATCTTAGTTTTTAAAAATAAAAACATATTTTCAAGCAAAATAAGAAAAATTCTTTAGGTCAGGCTTTATACTTCTCCAATAGTGTATTTAAGAAGTAAGTGCTAAAAACTATATGATTACTGGCCTAAGAGTTTTCACCATATCTAATAAGAGGCAAGTATGATGAAAGAATTATTTACATTTATATAACTTTTTAATTTTACCTATCTTTGATATAATTAGTATATTAAAGATGAGAGGAAAGATAAGAGATGTCCAATATAAATAGTAAGTTATTAACTAGAGGTGGCGAAAAAGCTAGGGTAAAGTTTGCTACTTTAGGTTGCAAGGTAAACCAGTATGAAACAGAGTCCATGGAAGAATTATTTAAAGCTTCTGGATATGAGATAGCAGAGGAAAATCATGGTGCAGATTTGTATGTAATTAATACCTGTACAGTTACAAATATGTCAGATAGTAAGTCTAGGCAGATGATTAGGAGGGCCAAGAAAGAAAATAAAAACTCTGTAGTGGCAGTAGTAGGTTGTTATTCCCAAGTTTCCCCAGAGGAAGTAGGGAAAATTGAAGGTGTAGATATAATATTAGGAACTACAAATAGGGATAAGATAGTAGACCTTTACGAAGACTTTCTACAAGCTAGGAGCCAAATAAATATAGTAGAAGATATAAAGACAAAAAAAGATTTTGAACCTATAAAAATAGATGAATTAAGTTCTAAGACTAGAGCTTTTATGAAGATACAGGATGGCTGTAATCAATTTTGTTCTTACTGCATAATTCCCTATGCCAGGGGACCAATCAGGAGTAGAAATTCAGAGGATATTGAAGCAGAAGTAAAGAGGTTAGCAGAAGCTGGTTTTAAGGAAATTGTTTTGACTGGAATTCATGTTGCTTCATACGGAAAAGATAGTCAAGCGGATACAGGTTTAATCCAAATGATAGACAAGGTTAGAAGTGTGGATGGTATTGAAAGAGTTAGGTTTAGTTCTGTTGAGCCAACTATGATTGACAAGGCTTTTATGGATTTCTTAGTTGAAAATGATAAGGTGTGTGACCATTTCCACCTATCACTTCAATCAGGATGTGACACTGTCTTATCTAGGATGAATAGGAAATATACTAGGGACCAATATAGGAAAATAGTAGATTTAATTAAAGAATATATGCCAAGGGCAGGAATTACCACTGATATAATTGTAGGTTTTCCAGGAGAGACAGATGAGGAGTTTAAAGAAACTTATGATTTTGTAAAAGAAATAGGTTTTTCTAGGATCCATGTCTTTAAGTATTCTATTAGGAAGGGAACTCCTGCAGCTGAAATGAAGGATCAGGTTGATGGTAATGTTAAAAATATAAGGTCGGAAAAATTGATAGATTTAGGCAACCAGCTGGAGATAGACTTTAATAGCAAATTTATAGGTGAAGAGTTAGAGGTTTTAATAGAAGAGAAATCTAGTAGTAGTGACCATTTAGAAGGATATACTTCTAATTATATGAGGGTGAAAATTGACTATAGGCCAGAATATATAGGCAGGCTTATGAAGGTGAAAATAGAAGGGCAAGAAGCTAACTATTTGATAGGAAGTGTGGTATAATAGACCTATGGAGGTGATATTATGGATTGCTTATTTTGTAAAATTATAGCTGGAGAAATTCCAAGTGAAAAGATATATGAAGATGAATTTTTGATTGGTTTTAGGGATATTAGCCCCCAAGCCCCAGTACACTTTTTAGTTATTCCTAAAGAACATATAACCTCTTTAGATGAAGTTGATGAAAGTCATAAGAACCTTTTAGGTCATATTATGTTAACAATACCTAAAATAGCCAAAGACCAAGGTCTAGAGAAGGGGTATAGACTTGTTGTCAATTGTAAAGAAGATGGTGGGCAAACTGTTGACCACATTCATTATCATGTACTGGGAAAAAGAAATATGTTATGGCCTCCAGGCTAAAATATAGTTGAAATAAATTAATATATAATGTATAATAGTTTAGTGATGGCGTAAGCTCGATAGTAAAGTATTGAAGTAACTCTTGTAATGGAGAGAGGGGGGAGAAGTCCATGTC
>CAZRYA010000164.1:0-4290 GCA_964604235.1 uncultured Tissierellaceae bacterium
CATATATTTTAGATAAATTATTCGTTTCTAATACTTTCATTTCTTCCCCTCCTATTTATAAGACCAGTATATATAAAAAAGAGAAATCTTCATATTGATTTCCCTTTCATAAACTACTATAAGCTTTCAATTATGACAGATTGTATATGCTCTTTTCCCTAAATAGAATTTTTATTTCTGTGTATTCCCCTTCTTCAGACTTAATAAATACGCTATGACCTAATTTATCTAGTATATATTTAGAAAGGTATAGGCCCATACCTGTGGAAGATGAATACTTCCTTCCATTGGTCCCTGTGAAAAATGGGTTAAAAATTCTATGAATATCCCCCATAGGTATTCCAACACCTGTATCTCTAATAACTAAACTTGTTCCAGCTTCTAGCTTATCTATGTCTATAGTTATTTCTTTTGGCCCAGCTTCTTTTACCCTAGTATATTTTATACTATTGTTTAAAATCTGACTTAGGACAAACTTTATCCATTTCTTATCCGTTCTAACTAAAATCCCTTCCTGGCCATTTATCTTAGGAAAAATACTATTTCTTATAAAATTAGACTTTTCTTCATTGATGACCTCTCTTACTAATTTTAGTAGGTCCAACTCTCCTACCTTAAAGTCTATTGAAAAATCCTTAACCCTTAAGTTGTATAGGCCCATTTCCAACCCTCTGGATATCTTATCTATTTCTTCCTCTATACTTTCAAAGTTCCCTATACTTTCTGGATTTGTGTTTTTTTCCTTTTCATTTTCTAATATTAACTTTATTACAGAAAGAGGGGTTTTCATTTCGTGAATCCACCTATTATTAAAATCACGATTCAATTTAAGTTCTTCTTTATAAGAATTGATGAGCTTCATATAGGCATTATAATCATTTACTAGTATTTGCCTAAATAATTCATATTCTACTGAAATATTTTCTTCTATGTTAAATATATAGTTCAAATCATCAGATTCTTCTATGGATGAATAAAATCTTTTAGCCCTCCTATAGCCCATAGATAAACCAACAAATAAAAGTATAATTCCTAAAAATACTCCATAAGCTATATTGCCCACTGCCTGGGGGATATCATTTATATAAAAGGTTAAATATAAAATCACCGAAAAAACCATGGTATTTAGTAAATAGGTAATTATGAAAGTCCTTTTATCTTGTAAATACTTTATTAAATTCATAAGCCTACCTCCAAGTCTTCTTCATAATATAGCCAATTCCTCTTTTGGTCTCTATGGAATCATATATATTTAATTCTTCTAGTTTTTTTCTAAGCCTAGTTATGTTGACGGATAGGGTATTATCATCTACAAAATCCACGTTATCCCAAAGGTCTTCTAGCAAGGTTTCCCTCTTTACTATTTCTCCTATACTATTGGAAAGTATCCAAAGGAGGCCAAATTCTCTTTTGCTAAGGTCTATCTTATTATCTCCATATTCTACTGTAAATTGCTTGTTATTTAAGTATAGGCCACCAATATCTAATATATCCAGGCTGTCTTCTAGAGAATACTCACCATAGCTCCTCCTTAAGATGCTTTTTATCTTAGCCAATAGGACTTCAAAAGAAAAAGGCTTTATTATATAATCGTCCCCTCCTGATTCAATTGCCATAACCTGATCCATATCAGAAAATCTAGCTGATATAAAAACTATTGGAACTTTTGATATAGTCCTAATTTGCCTACACCAAAAAAATCCATCATAGTTTGGTAAATTTACATCTAATAGGACTAGGTCTGGCTGATTGCTTATAAATTCCTCTTTTATATTTTCATAATCACTAACTTCAACTACATCATAACCATATTGCCTAAGCTTCTCATTGACCAGTTTAAGTATTTTTTCATCATCTTCGACTATATATATTTTATACATACAACCACTCCATATTTTTTATTATATCCATTATACCTTTTTAAATTACTTTTTTTATATCAATCTAGTAAGAAAAAAATCTAGTTTTCACTAGATTTTCCTACTTTCCTATATCCTGCTCTCTGGCAAAGTAAAACAAATACTGCTGGGCAAATCCTGCTAGATTTCCAAAAAGTCTTGCCCCTTCTTGCCCTATTAATTTTACATTAGTGTCTTTTTTTAAATAGAAATATTCCATTACTCTCTTTACCCATACATCTACTGGAAAGGCCTCTGGCTTGTTGTAGGCAAAGAGTAGTATACAATCTGATACCTTTGGTCCAACTCCTGGTAATTTCATCAATTCTTCCTTAGCTTGGTCTCTAGTCATATCAAAAAGACTCACCATATTAAATTGACCACTGGCAATCATCCTACTGGTCTCTACTATTCTTACATCTCTAAAGCCCACCTTGGCCACTTCCCTCAATTCCTCTGGAGAAACCCTTGAAAGAACTTCTGGCCCTGGAAAACTATAGTAGTCTACGCCTTTATAAGTCTCTATTAATTTTCCATACTGGCTTGATATTATATCTATAGATTTCTTTATCCTAGGTATTTGGTTGTTGGCTGATATTATAAAGGATATTATCATTTCAAAAGGTTCTTGATTTAATATCCTAATACCTTGACCAAATTCAGTTGCTTCCTTTAAAACTGGGTCATTTTCACTTAAGCTTTTCTTTATATCCCCATAGTTTCTAGCTAAATCAAAATAATTATACCAAATACTATTAAAATCTTCCCTATTGGTGTTGGATAAAACTATATCCTCTCCGTCTCTTTTAACATTTATAACTTTTCCATAGGCTACACTGGTGTAACTTCCATCTTCTTCCAGGGTCCATCTGAAAGCTTGACCACATTCAAATATGTCCTTAGGCTGAAAGTCTTCCATGTCCTTTAAAATTATTTTATCTTCTATCTCAAGTATCTTATATTCCATACAATCCCTCCTGTATTTATTATACCTTAAAATCATTTTAAATATGCAAAAAAACTGGCCAAAGCCAGTTTTTCTAAATTATTCTATTCTTCCTTCTTTTCCATGGCAGAAATAAAACCTGCTATTCCACTAAATAAAATACCCGATATAGGCCAAACCACCCAAGAAATAGTCCATCCCCTTATTCCTAAAAAACTCCATACTAGGAATATAACTGTAGTTACTGGCCACCAAATAGAAGCAATGGCATTTATTATAGAGTTGGTCTTCTTAGTTTCTCCATTTTCTTTCTTTAAAAGCTTTTTGTAGGCTTCTGCTGGTCCATTAGACCTTATTAAAATGTTAGTTGCAAAGGCAACAATTAAAAGTACAAGGCTAACTGACATTGTAGATAAACTGTCTTCCAAACCAAAGGCTTTACCAAATACAGATGCCAGTATTATCATTACTGGACACAGTATATAAAGCACAACTGCTATTATTGTAGAACTGGTAGTAGTAGGTCTATAGTCTTCCTCCATTGTTTTAACCTTATCCCTGACAAAAACATCCATATAAAAGTCTCCTTTTCCTATATAGGTCCAAGAAGCCAAAAGAGAATCTGCATATATAAATATTCCAACGGCAAATGCCACAAATATTAGTAAGGTAACTACCCCCACTGTAGAATAGATTCCGCTGACTCCATCAAATAAACTCATGGCTATTAGGATGGCAACTCCTAAAAATATCACAAATACTCCAGCTCCCACTAATTTTGCGTTTATCTTGTTTATATCTACATATTCATATACTTGATCCATATTCACAGCTACAAGGTCTTCATAGCTATCTTCCTCATATTTCATATTTAAATTTAATTCTTCTGCTATCTCTTCAATATTTCCAAATTCAGCAATAACTATTCCAATAGCCTCATTTTCTGACTTACCCTGGCTCTTTAATTCCCTATACTTGTCCTCCATATTGGCCGCCATCTCTTCCTTAAGCCTAAAAACATCTTCCGTATTTGGTAGAGATGAAAAAGACATTTCTAAGTATTTCAGTATTGTATCCATTTTAATCCTCCCTTATAAATTTTTCTACTACTTCCTTAGTAACTTCCCATTCCTCACACTTTTCCTTGTAATAGTTCAAGCCCTCATCTGTTATTCTATAATAAGTCCTTCTTTGGGCCTTAGTATTTTCATTAGCAACTGATTTTATATATCCATTTTTCTCCAATCTACTAAAGGCCGAATATAAGGTAGTTTCCTTAATAACATATTTTTCTTCTGTTATTTCCCTTATCCTTTTTGATATCTCATAACCATAAGAATCTTCATCTAAAAGTAAATATAGAATCATGGTATCAGTATAGCCCCGTATAACATCACTACTTATCATATTTTTACCTCCTACTACTACGCCTTTCGTACTTTGTCT
>CAZRYA010000165.1:0-4274 GCA_964604235.1 uncultured Tissierellaceae bacterium
AAGTATTCACGATGAATACCATTTTGCTCAACTAAATTTGTAGTTATAATACCATCATGGTCTTTAATAATATTCCTTAATTTATTTGTTGGAAGCATTTACATCACTCCTTGACATTCATACTATAATTGTAAATGCTTATAGTATGAATGTCAAGGAAGATTATATTAAACCAATATATGTTATTCCATAAATATACTATAAATAAAGACTTCAAGGATATATATTAAAAATCTAACCTAATAATATCATCCATAGGAATCTCTACCAAATTATCCATAATAAGTAATCCTTCATATATATCTATTTTCTTAAGTTTAGCTTTTAGCTGAAGATATCTTCCACCTTCTTTTCTATGGTCTGCTTGAAAATATAAGATTTCTACTTCAGGCCTTTCCTTAACCCTACCTAGTAACAGCTGAAGCTTTCTATTTATATCATCCTTCATATATTGGTCCAGTTCTATCCTATCTTCCGTTAGTCTGGCTACTTCTTCCACTGCCTCTCCATGGCCTGATAGGGCTGCAAAGGGTGCAAATTGTGCAACCCTATCTCCAATGGCCATGGATTTTCTCTTTTTAGATGCTGGTCTAGGTAAATTAATTATATCTTTGTATTTATCCATTAGGCTTTATGCCCCCCTATCTGTTTATTTCTATCTAGGGTTGTTGCCCCTTCCACTAAATTAACACCCTTTAATATGGCATTTCTCCCATACTTATCCTTTATAGACAAGATAGTTTCTTGGACCTTCCTTTCCTTGTTTAAAAATTCTTCCTTTTTAACTTGGTCTAACTTTTCCTCATCATAGTTTGTAAAAAAGTCTAATTGACTTGGCCCTTCTTCTTTTATTATAGAATCTTCCCTTAAAAGTTTATTTGCTGAAATATTTAACTTTCTAATCAAAAGATTTTTATCTACTATTTCCTCATACAGTTCTATAGTTCCCTCTATAATTTCCTTACTGGAAGATGTGTATGTAGGAAAGTTTTTAGTACCCTGGACAGATTTAGGTTTATATCTCCCATAGGCATCCTTAACAACTTCACCCTTGTAGCCCTGCTTAATCTTTGGATCAAGAAGACTTTCCCTATCATAACTTATTCTCAAAACTATCTGTGTAGTTTTATAAGCCTTGGCCACTAAATCTAGTGCTAATAGGTCTGCCATTTCCCATACAATTAGCCTAGCCTTATGAAAATTATGAGGGGATTGCAAGACCTGTCCTGAACCTAAACTCTTTGAAGCAGGTTTATAGCTTTTAATATCTTCAATAGTACATGTCTCCCAACCCCAAGCATGGTCAATTAAAAGTTCAGCATTTACTCCAAATATTTTATATAGGAGGTCTTCATTTAGGTAATCACTTTCCATCCCTAGGGAACACTTTGCAATATCCCCCATGGTATAAAGGCCTTGCTTTTCTAGTCTTTTAGCATAGCCTGAGCCTACCCTCCAAAGATCAGTGATAGGTCTATGATTCCAAAGAAGTTTCCTATAGGACATTTCATCTAGGTAAGCTATCTGCATATAATTATCTTCTAAGGGCATCTTTTTGGCCAGTATATCCATGGCTACCTTAGCTAGGTAAAGATTAGTTCCCAGACCTGCTGTAGCCGTAATACCTGTAGTTTCCAATATATCCTTCAATATTACTTCCGTTAATTCTTTAGGTCCAAGTCCGTAGGTTTTTAAGTAGCAGGTTAAATCTATAAAAACTTCATCTATGGAATAAACATGAATATCTTCAGCTGCTATATATTTCAAATAAATATTATAAATCTTTGTACTATAATCTATGTAATAAGCCATCCTAGGTATGGCCACTATGTAATCAAGGGCTAAGTCTGACTGGTTATTTAATTCTTCATTGTCATAAGACTTACCAGAAAAATCCCTAGTTTTAATTTTATTTAGTCTTAAAGCATTAATTTCCCTTACCTTATGAATTACTTCAAAAAGTCTAGGTCGACCCTTTACTCCATAGGACTTTAGACTAGGGGATACTGCTAAGCATATGGTCTTTTCTGTCCTAGAATTATCGGCAACAACTAAATTAGTTTTTAGAGGATCCAGTCCCCTTTCTATACATTCAACCGAAGCATAGAAGGATTTTAAATCTATGGCCAGATATATTCTATTTTCCATAATCCTCTCCCCTTATTTTTTTATGTCCATTATAGATAATCAGTTGCCACCCAATAGTTATTAATTAGGTGCCCTCATAATGAGTATTGATGACCTCTATTATGTATAATAATCATTATACATAAACAGCATAAGCCTACATATAGCTTTGCTAAATCTTATTGTAAGAAATAATTATTATTTAATTGCTTCTGGATTGTAATACTTCCATTATCTATATCAGATTTAAATTTATTTACCAGTTTTTCAGAAATATTCTTTCTCTCATAATAATCACATATCAGTTCTTTCATATATAATTTTTTAATATCGTTAGAATCATCTATAGTAACTATTGCACAAGCTGGTTTATTTAACACGCAGTACCCATTTCTATATAATACTATGGAAAAACCTTCTTTGATAAATTTTTTCATATCAGATTGTTTTCCCTGCCTTTCTATAGTTTTAGATTCCTCATAATCAATATTTAATATTTTTATATTAGACATTTTTACCTCCCATATAGTTTTATTAAAATACCTCAGCCTTCATATGCAACTTATTGTATCCTCACCTTAACACAAATCCAACATTTTACTCCAACCCCCTTCACTATTTACGAAGATATTTAATTATACATATTACTTTATAGAATACTGATATGAAACTGATTCATGCTGTTGTAAATTAGCTTTTTTAAACTCTTGATTATTCATTTCTCTAAATGATAATAAGATATTACATGCAGATAATATTTCTTCAGTACATTCATTATTCAATAATAAATTTTCTAATGTTTTAATTATAATCATCTTTTCATCATAACTCCTATTTACCTCATTCATATATAATTCTTTAATGTTTTCCATTCTCTTAATTTCAACCCTTGATTTTTCCCTTATAAATGTTCTTTCAGTCGCTTGAATTTCTTTTTCAATAGTTATTGTACTGTAAGCGTTTAATACATCTGATAGTGCCTTTAATTTAAAATTATCATTGATTATATCTAAATTCATTATTTATTCCCCCCTATACAAATTGTGAACATATATGTTTCAGTCTATTAAATTCATTAAGATATTTGTTAGAAACATTTCCAAATTCATCTAATATCTCATTCTTAATCATTTCTTCAAGAAGTCTATATGATTCTTCAAGAGCAATATTTTTATTTTTTTTAAGTGCTTCTTCAAAAATTAATAAAATTTCTTGCTCTTCAGAAATTTGCTTTTCTATTCCTTCTAAAACAGCAATTAGAGTATTTATTTTAGATATTTCCACATCTACTTCTGCACTAAAATTAATCGCATTATTTAAATAATCATTAGCAATATCTTTTCTAATCTTTTTACCCAAAGACCCTACTTTAGCAGCAAGTGAAAATTTTAGTTTATCATCAAAGTTAATGCTAGCTATTTGATTAGTATATATATGTTTTATTAATCCATTATCTAAATAATTGCTATCTATTTTTTCACCTACCATTATTAGTAATCTTTTTTTGTGTTCCAAATTATTCATAATTAACAAATTAGTTTTTTCAACCTTTTTATTAAATATTTCTTCCGAAGCTTCAAGCCTACTACTTGCACTGTAATTAATTTCCGAAGCAAGATCCTTTTTTTCAAATGATGTTTTATAGTCATCATTTCCTTCTATTATTATTTCCTTTACTCCATCTGTCATGATTTCTCCAAATTCAGATGCTCCTTCAACAAGGGTTTTTGTAAGGCCGATCCCCAATTCACCAAAAGCTCTTGTAATATCTACTGTGCAATAAACTACATCCTCTAAAAAATCTCTAATACCCACACTAACACTCCCTTTCTAATTTTGTTTTTATTAAATTTTCATCTTTAATATTTGTCATCTCTTCAGATGATTGTATTTCTTGTATCATTTTCTTAAATTCATCAATAGTTAGATTTGGACCTAAAACTTCCCTCAAAGATTCATATAAATCATTCTTTTGTTCTTTATCAGTTTTATTAAAATTATAATTTATTTTAAACTCTCCTGAAAATCTTTTAGTTTTTCTATCTTCTTCCCTAGCCTTTTTTATGGATTCTAATCTGTCTTTATCCTCTCCATCAACAGTAACAATATGTTCAAATACATTATACTCATATAAAAACTTTGCCTCT
>CAZRYA010000166.1:0-4249 GCA_964604235.1 uncultured Tissierellaceae bacterium
TATAATACAGGTAAATTGATACTGAAATTACTCCACGATACCTGTAAGGAAATGGGAATGACTGTAGTTGTAATAACTCACAACTTAGCTATAGCTCCAATGGGAGACAAGGTTATTAGGGTTAAAAATGGTAAGATTGAAAGTCAAGAGCTTAATGAGAAGCCTATACCTGTAGAAAGGATTGAGTGGTAGTGAAAAATAAAACTTTGATTAAGGTTAGTTTTAGAGATATAAAGAATTCTTTAGGCAGGTTTATTTCACTAGTAGTAATAATAGGCCTAGGTGTTGCATTTTTTACTGGACTGAAAATAACTCCTAAGAATATGAAGTATACAGCAGATGACTACTTTACACAATATGGTCTTAGAGACATAGAGCTTGTGTCTACTTTAGGTCTAACTGAAGAGGACTTAGATAGTATAAAGGCAGTAGAAGGAGTAGAGTTTGCTGAAGGTAAGTATACTAAAGATTTTTTGGCCAATATTGGGGATAAAGAGCTAGTAGTTAAGGTTCACGATTATGATGAGGGAGCAAGAGTAAATAAGTTTAAACTAGTAGAGGGGAGATATCCAGAAAATCCTGATGAAATAGCAGTAGAACTAGGTAATTTTGGTAGTCATTTAGAAATTGGAGACTCTGTTAAATTACATTTACCAACAGAGGATGTAGAAGATTTTTTATCCACTAGCCAATACAAGGTCGTTGGGAAAGTTCAAACACCAAATTATTTGAGTTTTGAAAAGGGGAGGGCTACTATAGGCAATGGAAGTGTAAGCAGTTTTGCCATTGTTCCAAGGGAAAACTTTAATATGGAAGTTTTTACAGAGGTAGACCTACTTGTTAAAGGAGCAGAAAAACTTAATTCATATGAGGAGGAATACTTTAAACTAATAGATCCCGTTTTTTCTAGTCTAGAAGACCTTAAGTCTGAGAGAGAATTTTTAAGATATGAAGAAATTATCAAAGAAGGTCAAGAAGAACTAGATGATGCTAAGATAAAGTATGATGAAGGAAAGCTAGAGGGAGAAGAAAAACTAAAAGAAGCCCTTGATAAAATAGAAGAAGCTAATAATAAAATTATTAGTTCTCAGGGCCAATTGGAAAAATCAAAAACTGAACTAAGAGATAAAGTGGCTAAAGGAAGAGTAAAGATAGAAGAAGAAAAAGCTAAGCTACAAGTGGCAGAAGCAGACTTTAAAAAAGCTGATGAAGAGTTTCAGCTAAAATACGATTTAGGATCACAGGCCTTGGAAGAAGCAAAGAATGAAATGAGAGACCTAGAAGAAGGTAAGACTAAGTTGGAAAGTGACATAGAAAATATAGATTTAATGTTAGCTACAAGTGAAGATTTAGAGGAGAAGGGGAGACTAGAGTCTACTAGGGGTGAACTGGAAAGAAACCTAAATGCTTTAAAAGCTGGTATAGAAAGTGGCAAAGAAGAAATAAATAAATCTACCCTAGAATTAGAAGTAGCTAAGAGACAAATAGATACTAATAGGAGTGAACTTACAAAGGCTTTTCAAACTTTAGAAACGGAAGAAGAAAACTTAAATAAACTAGAATCAGATAATTTAAAGAAAATAGAAGCTGGAAGGGAAGAACTAGAAAGTAAAAGTTTAGAACTACTTAAGGGAAGGCAAGACTATGATGAGGAAAAAGAAAAATTTGAAAAAGAATTAGCTGAAGCTAAGTTAGAAATACAGGATGGAGAAAAGAAACTTAGGGATATAGAAAAGGGAAAATGGTATATATTAGACAGGGAAAAACACTACTCCTATATGGACTATAAGGGGGCAGCTGATAGGATTCATGCCTTATCTAAGGTATTCCCAGTTTTTTTTGCCCTAGTTGCTGGATTGGTTTGTCTTACTACTATGAGTAGAATGGTTGATGAGCAAAGGACTACCATAGGAATTTTAAAGGCCATTGGTTATAAGAAGAAAAATATAAGGATGAAGTATTTGATTTATGGGTTAACAGCTAGTTTACTGGGGATAAGTCTGGGGATAATAGTTGGATATAGCTTATTCCCTGTAATAATATATAATGCCTATAATATCCTATATGTCCTACCAGAAGTAAAACTACAGTTTAATATGGGCCTTGCTATTATGGTCAGTTTAGGTGTTATAGGCCTTATAAGTGGAACCATATATTTTTCAACTAGAGAAGACCTATTGGAAAGTCCATCTTCTTTAATGAGGCCTAAGGCTCCAAAGATAGGTAAAAAGATATTACTTGAAAGAATTCCTGTCCTATGGGATAGGCTGAAGTTCAGCCACAAGGTAACCTTAAGAAATATTTTTAGATATAAGCAAAGATTTTTAATGACAGTGTTGGGAGTTGCAGGATGTACTGCCCTTATGATAGCAGGTTTTGGTATAAAAGATTCTATTATGACAATTGTAGACAAGCAGTATGGAGAAATTTTCAAGTATGACCTTACAATTGGTATGGAATCTTCTAAGGGACATATTCTAGATGACTATGATATAGAAAAATATACATTTATTTCCAGTGAAAATGCCAAGGTTTTAGATTCCAAGAAGGATAAGGAAGTGACAATTGTGGTTCCTGAAAACAAAGGGGACTTTCAGGACTTTGTAAGCCTTAGGACTAGGGCTAACCAAGAAGATCTAGCCCTAGGAGATGGAAGAGTGATAATCACTGATCAAATTGCCCAGGACTATAGGTTAAAGCCTGGAGATATTTTAAGGCTACAAAATGATAATAAGGATGAAAATGATTTTGTAATAGCTGGCATAAGTGAAAACTATACAAACAATTATATTTACATGGAAGAAGACTTATATGTTGAAAAATTCTATAATAAGCCTGATTACACTATGGGAATGGCTAGACTAAAGGACAATGTGGACATTGATAAACTAGTATTGGACTTAATGAAAAATGAAGAGATTGAAAGTATATCTAACATCAATATTCTTAAAGATGACTTTCTGGATACTATTAATAGTTTGAATTATGTAGTATTAGTAATGATTGTTTTTGCAGGAGCCTTGGCCTTTGTAGTTCTTTATAATCTAACTAATGTTAATATAAGCGAAAGGATAAGAGAGATTGCTACAATAAAGGTTCTTGGATTTTATGATGGAGAAGTTGCGGCTTATATTTATAGGGAGAATACTATATTGACCTTATTTGGAATAGTTTTTGGATTCCTAATAGGTAAATACCTTCACAGGTATATTATGGTTACAGTGGAAATGGAGAATATTATGTTTGGCCTAAAATTAAATGTAAGGAGCAATATAATAGCAGGTCTTATGACAGTTATTTTCTCTATACTTGTAAATCTTTTTATGTACTACAAGCTAAAAAATGTACAAATGGTAGAATCTTTGAAATCGGTTGAATAAAAAGTTAATGATATTCTTCTAAGTCTATGGTATACTTATTTAGTTCTATTACAGTATATTTTAGAGGAGCGATGTAATGATTAAGTTAATGGCAGATTCCACATGTGATTTATCAGATGAAGTTGTAATGAAATATAATATTGGTATAGCACCACTTAATATTATAATAGGTGATAAATCATATAGGGATAAAGTAGATTTAATGCCTGAAGAATTTTATAAGTTATTAGGGCAATTAGAGGAACATCCTAGTACATCTATGCCAAGTCCAGATGAATATTTGAAAATAATATATAGTGCCATAGAAGAAGGATACAAGCAAATACTTTGTATATGTATGTCTAGTGGTACAAGTGGGTCTTATCAATCAGCAGTTATAGCAAAAAATATGTTTTATGAAGAAAATCAAGCCAGTGAAGTGGAAATCTATGTAGTGGACTCCGCTTCTATGAGTCATGGTAGTGGTTGGCTTATAATGAAGTCAGCAGAATTAATCCAAAGGGGTTGTAGCTTTGAGGAAATTATAGAATTTAATGAAGCCTATAAGACCAATGTTAAGCATTTTTTATGTGTTGACGATTTAGATAACCTAATAAAAAGTGGCAGATTGACCAATGCCAGTGCCTTTATAGGAAAACTCCTAAAGATTAAACCTATAATGAGTATGAGAAAGACTAAGGGAGCCATTGTAGCAAAAGAAAGAGGAAAAAAGAATGTAATTAAGTTTTATATAGATGAGTTTAAGAGCAGGGTTAACTTGGATATAACGAACTTTATAATAGTGGGATATACTACAGATATTAGTTTAGCAGAGGATTTAGTGAATAAATTCAAGGAAGAAGTAGACTTTCAGGGTGAAATCTATATCA
>CAZRYA010000167.1:0-4239 GCA_964604235.1 uncultured Tissierellaceae bacterium
GTAGAAGTCGTAAACCTAAAGATAATCGTGGTAAATTTAATATAGGTAAATCAATATCACAAAGACCTAAAATTGTGAAAAAAAGAATTGAGTTTGGTCACTGGGAGTTGGATACAATAGTTTCATCTAGGGGTAATAGTAAAGGCTGCATGGCTACATTTGCAGAAATGAAAACAAGGATGTATATAGCTATAAAAATAGCAGATAGAAGCCAAAACTCTATGTTTGAAGCAATAAAAAAGTTAGTAAGAAATTTACCAAAGGGATGTTTCAAAAGTTTTACTTCTGATAGAGGTAAAGAATTTGGATGCTATAGACAAGTAGAAGATGAATTAGGTATAGATTTTTATTTTGCAGATCCTTATAGCGCATGGCAAAGAGGAACAAATGAAAATAGTAATGGACTATTAAGAGAATTTTATCCTAAGAAGACAGATCTAGCTTTGGTTGATGAAGAAGATTTAATAGAGTCTTTAAGTAAAATAAATGCTAGACCAAGAAAATGTCTAGCATTTGATACAGCATTTGAAAGGTTTTTACACGAACTTAATTGTTTAGATTAAGTGTCGCACTTTTTATTGCAATTCAGCTATTATATATATCTAAAAAAGATAAATGTGCTTTTAAAGTATTTCTTTACTTTTTCATATATCAATTAAACATAACTATGAATACTTGGTAAAAGTGTGTTCACCCCAATATAGGTGAACAAAACGCAAATAAATCCTATTAGTCCAAACATGGCAGCTTTTTTTCCCTTCCATCCTTTAGAAATTCTAACATGTAAATATATAGAATAAATTATCCAAGTTATAAAAGACCAAGTTTCTTTAGGATCCCAAGCCCAATATCTTCCCCAAGCACTTTCTGCCCATATGGCACCTGTTACAATGACTAAGGTTAAAAGTAAAAAGCCTAAAGATATGGCCTTGTAACTTAAATTATCTAGTTTCTCAAAGGATGGAACATGTTTTCTTATAAATTCATCTTCTTTAAATTTATCCCTTAATAAATACATACTTGATACTCCTGCTCCTACTCCAAAGGAACCATAACTTAGAATTGCAAGTGATACATGTATACTAAGCCATTTACTCTGGAGAGCAGGCATAAGAGGCCTTACGTCTTTATTCTGCATAGCTGCATATCCTATTATGATAAAAACTATTGGAGCTACAAAGGTACCCATGGCCTTAAAATCATACTTAGTTTCAAAAACTATAAAGCATAGGGCAATACCCCATGCAAAACTAGTTGCAAATTCATATTGGTTAGACAGGGGCAAACGCCCAGCTCCAATAGATCTGAATATAAGAGCTAAGCTATGAAAAACAAAGGCAAATCTTATAAGTTTGTATCCAATATTTCCTAATTTTTCTTTTCTACTTATAAAAAATATAAAATATAAAGCAGCTGATAGTAAATATAAACCTATCGCCCCATAAAACATACCACTTTCTAATGTTAAAAAATTCATATCATTCTACCCCCAATTTTAGTAATACTTCTTTTAACTTACTCTCTATTAAATCATTATTTTTATTTTGTCTAACTAATATTTTATAGCTATTATCTTCAAGTAAGACAATCATCTTTTTTGGATTAATGTAAAATGCAAGAAAAATCCCTAAAATTAAGATAATTCCTCCTAGACCTACTCCCTTAGTCCCTGGATCTCTTACGATTTGAAGTAGGGTAAACATTTGAGGGTTATCTATTTTAAAACTATAATCCTCATAAGTTATAATATCCCCCATATGGGCTATATTCATATCAACCCTGTATCCATCATAAAAAACCACATACAACATTACTGGATGATTTAAAAAAGGAGAATTAGTTCTAAGGTCTTGACTAGAACTTTCATCAAAATCCGGATAAAAATTTACAAATTGAAGTGCTATTTTTTCATTATCCTCTACAAATAAGTCTCCTTGATACATGATCTTTTCCTTATATAACTTATTATTCTTATACAAGCCTATATCTATGGCCCATCCTGTTCCATTTTGGTATATATTTAAGTCATTAGTCCTAAAAGGATGATTTACTCTAACCTGTCCACTATCTATCAATTCTTGTCCTTCCAATAGGCTAATATCTGAAATGTATTGGTCTACTGTAAAATCTTCTCTAAATTTTATATCAAAATCATCAACCTTTAAAGAATAATCTGTCCCACTTATTTTACCAATTGTCCCTGGTACACCATAGAAAAAAACCTCAAATCCATTTAGTTTTCCATAAGTAAAAAATATTATTATTAATAATATTCCTAGATGAGTTAGCCAAGAACCTAAGTAGCCTAATTTATTTTTTTCAGAATAATAAACTCTATATTCATTTGATTTATCTTCCTTTATATTTTTAAACTCCATTTTATTAAATAATTTTACTATCTCTAGACCTTCTCCATTTATTTCTATCCAGGTATCCTTAGCTTCTAACTCGACTTTTAAATTTGGGCCTCTTTTAATTAGACCATATATGTTCTTAAACCTGACCAAACTACATAAGATTAAATTTAAACACAACAAACCTATCAAAGCTATAAACCACCATGAACTATATACATTATCCAAATTAAATGCTTTTATTAACCCATAGATATTCTCACTATAATTAATTTCATAATAATTCATACTATTCCCTTGAGGAATTATAGTTCCTAAAATAGATAAACTTCCTATTATGGCTAGAAGTATAAGCCCAAACTTCATAGATTTCAAAAATTTCCATATATTTTTTAAAAAACTATTTAAATTTCTCTCCATAAATCCTCCTACAATTTTAAATAGGACCCTCTAGAGAGTCCTATTTGTTACCTATTATATTTTTCTAAGACTTTAATACCCTCTTCTATTAGAATGCTTGCCTCATCTAAGTTTTTATTTGCCTTTGATGAATTATGAAAGCCTTCACCATTTTCAACAAACACATAATCCCATTTAAATTGAGCCTCTCTATGAATCTTTCTCAATAGATTTAAATCTTCTTCTTCTAAAATGTTGTCTTCTATGGCCTTAGCAAGTCTATTTATATAGTCTACCAGTTGTTCACTAACAAGCTGCTGCTTATCATATATTTCCTTCTGAATTCCTACTACTTTATCTACCAAGTCTTTTGTATCTCCACCATGGCAAGATATGCAAGACTGTTTAAGTCCTTCTTCAGATTTAAGAGGACTGGTCCACTTATGGGATTTTATAGTCTTGCCACTTTTTCCTTCTATCTCTGGCATATGGCAATCTATACAAGACATTCCTAACTTTTGATGAACACTATCTTGAAAAGTTTCAAATTCAGGATGCTGAGCCTTTAACAAATCTGCACCTGTTGTTGGATGCTCCCAATCTCTAAAACCTATTTCATCATAGTACTTTAATGCATCATCTGTATCTAATCCATTCTTCCATGGAAGAATTACCTCTTTAGTTTCAGGATCTTGATAATATTCCACATGACATTGGCCACAAACTAAACTACCCTTGTCTAAGTCTCCATCTAAACTTTCCATGACATCTATTAAGTGACCTCTCGTTAAATTTATTTCTCCAGGTTTATTCTTGTGACAATCATAGCAGCTAATAGTTTCCATACTAGGGTGTCCTTCCACAAACTCTTCAAAATTAAGCTTATTAACCCCTATACCATCTTTTTCAAGAACTTCTATAAAGTCCGTAGTTTTACAAGCCAAACAACTTGCACCTGGCTTTGGTCTTTCCGTATTTATAACATCTTCAAGACCATAAGTATGTCCTCTAGCCCTTAAATACTCTTTACTAAATCCAAATCCATCATAAAAAACCCTTAAGTTAGGATATTCCTCTAAATAATCTATAGGAACTGAACCTCCAAAGGTTGTTTCTTCCATATCCATATTTTCCATATAAGAAGCATATATATCACTGTGCTTGTCTTTCCAATCTTCTGCCTTCATAACCTTCTTATTATTCTGACAACCAGTAAGAAAAAATATAGATAGGATTCCCATTATAAGCAACTTCCTTTTATCCATTCCAATCACCTCTTAATATTATATTTATGTGAAATTAATATCAGTACCTTAAGCATACCATTTTCACTTTTTTCTGTCAATTATAAGTATATTAACCAATTAAAACTAATAGATTAAATTGTTACAACTTTATAATAAAAGCCAAGTATAAAATTATACTCGGTTTTTATTCATATCTTATAGTCTATATAGTTATTGTTTTTTCTTATTTCTTCTATCTT
>CAZRYA010000168.1:0-1917 GCA_964604235.1 uncultured Tissierellaceae bacterium
TTGTAGATTTTCTTCAAAAGCTTCTGCTTCCACTTCTAAATTTTCCAGTAGCTCCTCTAATACTTCCTCTTCTTCCAAATCTTCTAATCTATCTTCAACTTCTTCTATCAGTTCTTCTTCTACTTCCTCTTCCATTTCTTCTGTCTTCATACCTAGTTTTTTCTTTATCCAATCTAACATTTAAAATCCTCCTATCCTACTAGTTCTTCCTTATCTTTTAACTGGATGGACAAAATCTTAGAAACCCCTTTTTCTTCCATGGTCACCCCATATAAAACATTGGCTATTTCCATCGTCCTCTTCCTGTGAGTTATTATAATAAACTGAGTGTCTTCTTTTATAGTATCTAAATAATCAGTATACCTATCTATATTAGCTTCATCTAAAGCTGCATCTATCTCATCTAATATACAAAAGGGTGAAGGCTTCATCTTAAGTATAGAAAACAATATAGCTACAGCAGTCAGAGATTTTTCTCCTCCAGATAAGAGGGACAGGTTTTGTAATTTTTTACCTGGTGGTTGAGCCTCTATATCTATTCCTGAATTGAGAACATCTTCTGGATCATCCAATATTAATTTTGCATTCCCACCAGCAAAAAGTTCCTTGAAAATCACTTGGAAATTATTATTTATAGTATTAAAACTCTCTAAAAATTTATCTCTCATTTCTTTTTCCATATCCCTAATAATTTTCTCTAGGTCCTTTTTACTCTTATCTAAATCTTCTTTTTGATCCAAGATAAACTTAAGTCTATGGTCAACTTCGGCAAACTCTTCAATAGAGGCCATATTAATATCTCCCAACTTCCTAATCCTAGACTTCATTTTTCTCAGTTCTTCTTGGGTAAAGTCTATTTCTGCAAAAGACTTTATTTCTTCTTTAGCTCTGTCTAAATCAAAACCATAGTCATCTAGCAAGCTCGTTATGAAATTTTCTTTCCTAAACTCTAGTTTGTCAATTGAGAGCCTCTCATCTAAAAGTTTTTTCTGATTATCATTTATTAATCCTACTAGTCTTTCACGATCTAGCTTGAGCTGGTCATTTTCCTCTTCTAACTTATCTAAGTCCAACTTTAAACTCTTACTAGAATTACTATATTCAAGAGATTTTTCTTCCAGCACTTCTAATTGACTAAGGAGACCCTCCTGGTCCAACTTTATATTCTCTAAATTTTTCCTATAGGCCTCTATGTTTTTTTCTAAATCTACGATTAGTTTTTCTCTTTGGTCTATAGTCTCTTCTTTAAGTTTCATATCTTCATTTATTTTTTCATTTCTGCTATTTATAGATCCTAATTTAACCTTAAACTCACTTACCTCTTGTAATATTTCTTCTCTTTCAGTCCTATTTTCACCTATTTTCTTGTTTTCCAACTCTAAATAATTTTGTTTTTCTCTTATTAAAGTATTATAGGCCTCTAGTTCTTCACTATGTTCCTCAAGTTCAACTAAGTTTTTTTCCATTTCCACCTGTAAGCTTACCGTCTCTTTTTCCCAGTTGGTCTTTAAAGATTCTAGCTGATCTCTGGTCCTAAGAATAATTTCCAAGTCTTTTTTCTTATCTATCAAGTTTAAGGCCAGGTCTTCTATAGCCAAGTTTAAATTGTAATTTTCATTTTCTTTTTGGCTTATTTCATCTTCTAAATTCCTAATTTCTAAGTTGATTTTTTCTTTTAACTCCCTATTTTTAGAGATTTCGCCTTCTAAATCTTCCAGTTTTGACTTCCTACCTACTAAGCCCAAGGCATTTTTGTTATAACTTCCCCCTGTCATTGAACCACCTGGATTAAGCTGTTCTCCCTCAAGTGTAACGATACGAAGCGAATATTTATATTTTTTTGCAATGGAAAATGCATTATCTATATTATCAACAACAAGTATCCTGCCAAGAAGGTACTTGGCAAGACCTTCGTAT
>CAZRYA010000168.1:1927-4226 GCA_964604235.1 uncultured Tissierellaceae bacterium
AGAGAGTACTTGTACTTCCTATTTAATTTAATTGCATCATCCATAGACTTAACTACAATCGTCCTGCCCAATAAATATAAAAAGATTTCTTGGTACTTTTTATCGAATTCTATAATGTCTATACCAGTTCCAACCACATTATATTCCTTGAAATCTTCTTCTTTTAAACTTATTTTTTTTCCTCTTATAACATTTATGGGTAAACAGGTAACCTTTCCCAGACTATTGTTCCTTAAGTATTCAATTATTTTTTTACCTTCAATTTCATTTTCTGTTACTACATGTTGAGCACTTCCACCTAAACTAGTATCAATAGCAAGTTGATACTTGCTGTCAACCTTAAATAGGTCTAAGACAATGCCCTCCAAACCAGGAAATAAATCCTTGTTTGACTTACTAAGCTTCAAAATAGACTTTACACCCTTATAATATCCATCCATGTTATCTTCTAGGTTTTTAAGGAGTTTATAGTTGGAAATACTAGTCTCTAAGTTTATGTTTAACTTGTTTATTTCTTTTTCTAGGTCAGACCTAGTACTTTTTTCACCTATAATAGCTTCCTTTAAAATAGCTTCTCTACCCTTCAAATCAGATAAAGTTTCCTCCTCTTGGCCAAGCTTCATAATTAAAGGATCATAACTAGCATTTAGGTCATCTATCTTCACTTGATTATCTCCAATAGACTTATGTAAGTCTTCTAGTCTATTTTTAATACTTGTATTAAAAGCCCTAATAGAATTTATACTTGTACTTATTTCAGATTTCTTGTTAAAGAGATTCACCATTTCATTTTTTTCTTCTTCCAACTTATTTTCTCTGGCTATTAGGGATTGAATCCTAGTCTTAGAATTTTCATCAACTGTCTTAAAAGTCTCCTCTAATTCTAGTCCTTCCAAACTTGACTTCTCCAATTCTAAACTCAAAGCTTCTAATTCTTCCTTTGCCTTCTCTATAATACCTACAGACTGTTGGATTTCCGACTTATTCCTATTTAGGTTTTCATCTTCATACTTGCTCCTTTGAACTAATAAATCCTGCTTATATTTATTATTACTTATGGCGTCTTTTGTTTCTATAAAGGATTTATTTAAAGCCTCCAGTGAATTTTTTAAGTTCCTTATAGCGGTTTCTTTTTCTTGCATAAGCTTAAAAGTCTCTCCATCTCTATCCTTTAGTGATTCACTCTCCAAAAGATATAATTTTAAGCTTTCCATCTTGTTAAATAAGTCAATATCAATGGCATCTACTTCATTTATATAGTTTCTTAATTCCATATTTCTCATATGGTCATATAGGTCTTTATACTCTAGGGCCCTTTCAGATTGTTTTTTTAAATTTTTCCATTGGCCTTCTAATTCAAAAATCAAGTCATTTATTCTCAGAATATTATCCTCTGTCTTTTTTAACTTTCTTTCAGATTCTTCTTTTTTAGTTCTATACTTAATAATACCTGCGGCTTCCTCAAATATCCCTCTCCTATCTTCTGACTTGTTACTTAAGATTTCTTCAATCCTACCTTGACCTATTATGGAATAGCCTTCCTTACCAATTCCCGTATCCATAAAAAGCTCTCTAACATCCCTAAGCCTACACTGAGACTTATTTATATAGTACTCCGAATCTCCCGACCTAAAGACCCTTCTAGTTACTGTTACTTCTCTATAGTCAATGGGAATTTCTCCCTTATCATTATTAAAACTTATACTAACTTCTGCATAGCCTAAAGGTTTTCTCTTATCAGTTCCAGCGAATATTATATCCTCCGCCTTCATCCCCCTTAAACTCTTCATGCTTTGCTCTCCAAGAACCCACCTTACGGCATCAGATATGTTACTTTTACCACTTCCATTTGGACCTACTATGGCAGTTACTCCGTCCTTAAAAAGGATATCCGTCTTATCTGCAAAGGATTTAAAACCCTTAATACTTATTTTTTGTAACTCCACATATACCACCTCGCTTCATATATATTTTACAGATTCTTCATAGATTTATCTATATATATTTTTAACGATAGGTTTTCCCCTTCAATATATATTATCCCTTCTTCTTCAATACCTTTAAAACCCAAAGACTTCAAATGGTAGTTTTCTATAAAGTACTTCTTATTGCTAGCTTTTTGTCCAACTATATTTGATAAAATCTTATGGGAAGATTTTATGTTTAGATTCATTCCAGATACACTTACCTTAGAAAGCTCTCCTTCTATAAGTCTTCTGTATATCCTACTTTCTACAAGCTGCCTAAAAGATGGATGGAAGGGACCAGCCACAACATCTTTTCCCATCTGAATATTTTC
>CAZRYA010000169.1:0-4206 GCA_964604235.1 uncultured Tissierellaceae bacterium
AAAGCTAGAAAATATGACTTTTGACATGGATGAATCTATTTTAACTTCATCTTATTTAAAGAGTATTATGGATTTATTAAGAAAAAATGAAATGAATTCCATGGGACATATGGTAAGTTTGGTAAATATATGAATAAATTAAATAACTACAAATATAGCGAAGGTTTAGTTGTAGAAGTAAGTAATTTTATTTTTGGCTTTTTGGAGAAGATATCTTTATTTGTATTGGTTAGGTTTTTCTTTAAGAAAAGCTTGAAATTAAAGTATCTTATAAAAAATGACCTTGTAAAACTTTACAGGGAAAATAAATCAAATGGGCTAGGAAAATATATAGATAAAAATATAAATATTTATATTGGAAAAAAGATGTATACTTTTGTAGATTTGTGGGTTATGGGAAACCTATTATTATCAATGGTCTTATCATATTTTTTAGTGAACTATAGGGGGGATAATAAGTGGTATATAATCCTCATATCCATATATGCATTTATGAGAGTTTTTGAAGTTGTGATATACCAGATAAATGTTAATCTATTCCATCTATATAGGGCTAAGAAGAAAAATAGGGCCTATAGTATAAAGTCACCAACTAGGACAGTGGTCCTACTACTTCATAACTATATTGAGTTAATATTTTGGTTTATAATAATAGCTATAGGCAGTGTAGCTATTATTAAAGGCAGGGCTTTGCCAGTTAGAAATTGGACTTTTTGTGTAAGGAAAAGTTTTACTTGCTTTGTGACCTTAGATTATGAGGCGATTTTTGATATATGGTTTAATAAGGATTTTGCTACTAAGACTAGGTTACTTTATGTAGGAATACTAGAGGTAGTATCTGGACTTATAATGACAGTAATATCCTTGGCTAACTTTATAGGAAAGTTACCCTCAGAATATATTCCAGAAAATAAATATTAAATAGGATTAATATAGGGTATAATATATAAGAGGAGTTGATATTATGGATATAGCTGCTATGTCAATGGCATTTAGTCAGATGAACCTATCTCAAGAAGTGGGAACATCAGTTATGAAAATGGCTATGGATAATTCACAGGTTCAAGTTGCTGATTTGATGAGAGCCATGGATGCAAATACTAAAGTGATGGAACAATCAGTTACTCCACATATTGGTGGGAATATTGATATAAAATTATAGCCTTAGAGTAAAAGCTTCTTCATTTGCTTAAATGAAGAAGCTTTTATATATTTACATATGGATAAGAAGATTAAGTCAACTCTTCTTATCTAATAAATTACCTTGCATATCAGAGTCCAATAGGTACTGGTAGCCGTCATTATATTCATCTCTGTAGGGGCCTTTTATATTTTTAAACTCCTTATATAGTTTCAAGATTAATTCTTTAATAGGCTCAAATGACTTGGCCATGTTTGATTTAGAAGCTAGCAAAAAGTACTTGAATTTATCTTCATTTAAATCAAGTAGCCCACTTTCATAAAGGTCGATACCCATTTTATTTAGGTCTTTTTGGTAGATTTCTACAAGGTTTTTTATATTAATATGGTGGTTGGTCCTAAGGGTTTTATCAAAGTTTTTAAGGGCAACATAAGCAAAGTTATATTTATCAATTAAGTCATGGATATGGTCCATGGGAATATTTTCATCTTTTTCTATTTCTTCAATGGCCTTCTGTAGGTTTCTCTCATGGTGGTAGAAATTAAGATATTCTTTCTTTAAGTCCATAAGACTATCATAAAGAGTATCAGAATACATTAAGTGGTTTACAGAAGGACGAGTGATGTCATTTTCAACAGGTCTAACTGGTGAGATTCTATCAACAGTATTTGCCTTTTGAGTCCTATTGAGTCTTTGGACATAGTTAGTGTGGATTCTCTTCTTTTCAATTGAAGAAGTGCTTTTTATTCTGGTCATACCTATCCCTCCTTGTAGAAAGAAACCGAGAATCAATCTCGGTTAATCTTCTGATTTAAAGTAGGCATCAAATTTTTCCATTGTAAGCTTGTAGGTCTCCTTAGATATATCGGGAAGTTTACCTAAAATTTTCTCAGCTTCTTTAAATCCTTGGTCGATAGCCTTTCTAAGGCTATCAGCCTTAGACTTATCTCCTCCAGATAGGGCTATGGCAAAGTCTACTAGCCTTGTACTAACTGCTTCTACTCCCAATGGGCCATCAGGTCCGATTAGTTCCTCTGCTTCAGCACGAGCAGTTTCATCAACCTCAACTAGGTCATCAACTTTTAAAAGATTAAGGGTCTTCCCTTGTCTTTTTAATAAGTCTTCTACAATTCTGATTAATTGCATATGGGCCTGTTCACTTTCTTTTTTCAGCTTCTGTATAGTTGCCTTGTCGTATATATGTCCGGTTTTCTTAGTCTCTGATTTTTCGAAAACTGCTGCAGGTTGGTCATTAATCTTATCTTCTTTAGATTTTTCTTTACCTATTTCAACTTCTTTTTTTGTAGTTTCAAGCTTTTGAATAGGAGCTTGATTATTTACTCCATCAATTTTCATATTATCACCTCTTACTATATATATCGGTAAAATTTCCTAAAAATTAAGCTTTATTTTTTAATATATGTATTGTTCCATTAATAAAGCCCCCACTGACTATTATTATGCTACTGATGTAAAGCCATAGAAGGAGGGCTATTATACCTCCAAGGCTGCCGTAGGTCTTAGAAAAGCTACCAAAATTGTTAACATAGTAGGAGAATATGGATGAAATCCCAATCCAACTTAAAGTTGCAAATATTCCTCCAGGTAGGGTATGGATAAATTTTATGCTCTTATAGTTCCTTATTGAAGGACTAAACCTATATAGGAGGGCAAGGATTAAAATCATTGATGTTAGAGATATGGCTATTCTAGAGTAGTGCCAAAAAACCATAAACTTTTGACCATAGCCTAAGATATCAAATATTTTATTACCTATTAGTTGGCCAAATACCAGGGCACCCAAAACTAAAGCCAGTAGGAGTAGGAGGGCAAGTGTAAAAAGTATGGCTATTAGCCTTATTACTATGTAGGGTCTAGTTTCATCTATTTCATAGGCCCTATTTATGGACTTTATAATTGCCATGGTTCCCTTTGATGCAGCCCACAGCCCAGTAAGGGCACTGAAAGATAGAAGGGTTTCATTACTTCTACTGACAGTTTCACGGACTATGGTTATAATAATATCCTGTATGTCAATTGGAAGGGAATTTATAATTTCCATAATTAGATTTTCATTTGCAATTGGGGTTAGGGATATTATATTTATAAAGAAGATTAAAAATGGAAAAATAGACATTATCAGATAGTAGGCCACTTGGGCCCCTGATGCAGTAAGATTGTCTTCTTTAAATTTATAAAAAAGGGTTTTAAAAAATATTTTTAGATTTTCATTTTTTTCAATTATATTAGCTTGAAGCAAAATACCACCTCGAATTTTAATACATATATTATAGCATAAAAACAAAAAATTAGAAAAATACCTTTTCAAAATAATAAAAGTCTGATATAATGTATAAAATATATAAATTCAATGGCTGGAAGTAGTAGTTATAGTTTGGCTTTATAGAGAGTTGGGAATAGTGGAAGCCCAATAAGAGAATTATGATGAATGGATCAAGTCAGAAGCTAGGGGAAACTTTTATAGGAGTATCTGATGCCGGGAATTCCCGTTATAGAAGAAGGATATCGAGTAATAGGCTCCGTATCTATGTGAGAGAAGCTATTTTTAGCTTAATTAAGGTGGTACCGCGAATATGTCTTTCGTCCTTTTGTAGGATGAGGGGCTTTTTTTATACTTATTTTTAGGAGGTGGGTAAGATGTTGTGAACAGAAGATGAAAGTGATTGGAAGTTTTATTTAAAATTAAAATTGGAGGAGATTGTTATGAAATTAAATAAAAAGATATTTACAGCATTGTTACTTGCCATGGGTTTGTTGTTTCACCAAATTAGTCCAGGTTTATTTATGGGTATGAGGTTTGACTTTTTGTTGATATTTATGTTTATAGCTATGCTTTTAGATGATTCTTTGGAGAATATATTAATAGTTGGGATACTAGGAGGTATTCTTTCAGCCATAACCACTACTTCCCCAGGAGGGCAAATAGCCAATATGGTGGATAAGATTATTACTTCGTTTTTTATATATTTTATGTTAAAGGGAATTAAGAATAGGAACAGTAGGCTTACAATAGGCTTATTGGGAGCTATAGGGACAATTGTAAG
>CAZRYA010000170.1:0-4145 GCA_964604235.1 uncultured Tissierellaceae bacterium
ACTTAACTCTTCCATTAAAACCAACTTATCTTCTAATCCTACAATGGAGCTATCTACTAGGCTCTTGTCTTCCAAGTAGTTGGAAACATGGTCATATACAAGCCTTCTCTTACTATTTATTATAGTTTCTTCAATCCTATGACTTACAACTGATCCTGTATTTGAGATTTCCATTGTTACAGAAAGGCATAGCCTATCTACTCCTTCATTTAAGGAACATATACCATTTGAGATTTCCTCTGGCAACATAGGTATTACCCTATCTAATAAATAGGCTGAATTTCCCCTTTCATAGGCCTCCCTATCCATTGCCCCTCTTTCTTCTACATAATGAGATACGTCAGCAATATGGACACCTAGTTGTATATTTCCATTATCTAGTCTATCTATTGATATAGCATCATCTAAATCCTTGGCATCAAAGCCATCTATTGTAAATATCAATTCATCTCTTAAATCTACCCTATTTAACTTATCCTCTTCCCTTACTTCTTTAGCCGTATTCTTAGCAAGTTCTCTTATCTCTTTTGGAAAGTCATCTGGTAGATGGTATTCTTTGGCTATTGATAGAATATCAACTCCCTTTTCTGAAGGAAAACCTAATACTTCAATAACCCTAGCCTCTGGATTTTTATTTTTATTTGGATAGGCTGTAACTTCTATTAGGACCTTTTGATTATGCTTAGCTTTTAAGGTCTGAGATTTTGGTATGAAAAAGTCATAGCTTATCTTATGGTCATCTGGGATTACAAAACCAAAGCTTTTATTATCTTCAAAGGTTCCCACTATAGTTTTTGTATTCCTTTCAAGAATATTAACTACTTCACCTTCTTCCCTCTTATTGCCATCCTGTCCTTTTAAAATATTTACAAGTACCTTGTCCCCATGAAAGGCCCCATTCATATATTCAAATGGTATAAAGACATCTCTTCTCTCCTTATCTTCTGGTATCAAAAACCCAAAACCTTTTTCGTTGCCTTCTAGTCTTCCTACAAGCATAAAGTCTTCACTCGATGGTACATATTTATCCTGTTTATTCCTAATTACTAAAGCTTCATTTTCCAAATCCTTTAAAATCTTATAAAAAGATTTCCTATCCTTAGGTCCAATTTGAAAGTAGCTGGCAAAATCTTCCTTAGTCTTAGGTTCATAATTTTTATCATTTATCATTTCTAATAATATCATTCTAATACTCATTTTCTAACCTCCTTTAAAGGTATTTTTTATATACCCTTTATATCTTAATATAGTCTAGCAGGGTAGTTGATTTTCATATAGGACTATATCTCCCTCTCTTACAATCTTCCCCACTATATTTTTTGCTTCTGCTAGGTCTTCTACTATATAGACATTTTCTAAATTATAGTTTTGTTCTTCAAGTCCCCTATTTATATGCCTTGTCTTAAATTCATCTATCAAGATAACATAGTCGCACACCTTACTAATTTGAACTCCAAAATCATAATTATAGTCTGCTTCCATTTCCCCTAAATCCACCATACCTGGAGTTACTATTATCTTGTTTCCATCTTTAAACTGACTTAGGACATCTAAGGCCACTTTTCCACCCATAGGATTGGCATTGGCTGAATCATCAATTATTATATAGTTATCCTCTCCTCGTATTGTCTGCATCCTATGGGGGAAAGGTTCTATCTTATCTATGGCCTCTTTCATATCCTCTAAATTTAAACCGAGGGACTTGCCTACTGAAACCCCTGCTAAAATATTATATACATTGTGGATTCCCAATAGCTTAGTCCTACATTTAATCTGATTGCCCTGCTTGTCCTTTATGGTAAACCTAGTTCCTATATCTTGGTAGTATATGTCCTCCCCATATATATCCAAATTTTCAACGTCTTCTAAACCATAAAGTATTTTCTCCTTAAAGGTTTTATCTGCTATTTTTTTTATATATTCATTATCATAATTAAAAATTCCAATTCCTTCTGTAGAAAGACCTTCTATTAACTCATATTGAGTTTTTGTTATATTATCTATGTTTATAAAAGTTTCCATATTTGATTCACCTATGGATGTTATGACTCCTATTTCTGGAGACACTAGGTCTGTTAAAGATTTTATATCTCCTATTTTCATAGACCCCATTTCAGCTATAAATACATCATGCCTATCTTCCAATTGGTTGTTGATCACCTTAGATAAACCCATTGGTGTATTATGAGACTCTGGTGTATTTAACACTTGAAAGCTTGCAGATAGGATTTCATCAATTATAAATTTTGTACTTGTCTTTCCAAAACTTCCTGAAATTCCTACTACTTTTAAATCTTTATTATTTTTTATCTTTTCCTGAGCTGACTTATAAAAATTTTCATTTATACTGGTTTCAAATCCTCCTATTAGATAGTTAGATATTAAGACCATTAATGGTTGGATTAAATACAAGCCTATATAAATAAATACTCCCATAAAAAAACTAAAATATCTATGGATATTAGATATTTCACTGCCATTTAAACTATTAAATTTTAAGACCAATACTATAATTACTATAGCATTTAATAAAAAGTTTAAAGCAAATAATCTCTTTGCCCTGTTGGTAAATACAAAAGGTCTTAAATTCTTCCTACTTAAAAATTTAAAATTAAAAGCCTTAGATGTATTCTTATTTATCCACACTTCATAAGTTTCATTTTCATATTTTTTTAATTGTACAATATGGATATAGTCCAATGACTTTCTAACTATTAAAGCCATAAATATTGTAGCTAAAATAATATTAATGATATTCAAAAACAATCTCCTCCATGCTAACATTAATATAATAACTATATAATTATATCATAAAATAGCTATTTTACATAGTCTCTAATTTAACTTGAGTTTTTTTCACCTATATTGTAGAATATTTCAAAGGGAGGTTATTTAAATGTCTGATTTTAAATATGAAATTACTGAAAAAATTGCTGTTCTTTCTGAAAAGGGAGAATGGACAAAAGAATTTAATAAGGTTAGCTGGAATGGTAGAGAAGCTAAGTATGATATAAGAGACTGGAATCACGATACAGGAAAGATGTCCAAGGGTATAACCCTAAGTGATGAAGAAATGGATATTATAATTAAAGCCCTAAAATAAGTTTGATAAATCAAACTTATTTTTTTATTTTAAACTTCACATTTCCTCCATATTCTTACCATAAGATAGACTTATAAATCAAACAAGGAGATGGTAGTATGAAAAAGTTCATAATTGGACTTAGTATAGTAGCTATAAGTTTAGGAAGTTTAACCACCACTTCCTATGGCTCAAGAATGCATCATTCTAACAAGCCACATAGGCCTAATGGACAAAATAGGCATATGAATTATTACTATGAAAATTCAGCTAGTGAGCAAAATACAATTGTTAATTCACCTAATAGTAAAGTTCTTTCGGAAAACATTCTTCCCCTTAGTAACTATATGTATAGGCAAATGGAGTTAGATAGGCTATTAAATGAAAAAATCATAAGCCTAGAAGAATATAATATGGCTATTGAAAATCACAACCTAGGCCATATAAGCCATAGGTTGAATATGAATTATATGGGTTTAAACCCATATGAAAGTTCAAATAGAAATTTAAATAATAGGCCCTATAACTTTACTAATGTCCATACTAATAAAAAACATAGGTGCCATTAAAGATAAAATCAGCTTGAATAAATTCAAGCTGATTTTTTTATTATTTTATTAAGTTTAATAATACTCCACCATAATTAACAAATACTTGAGCAAATACTAATGCTACTATTGTCATTAATTTTACTAGGATGTTTAATGAAGGTCCTGAAGTATCTTTAAATGGATCTCCTACAGTATCTCCTGTAACAGCAGCCTTGTGAGCCTCGCTACCCTTTCCACCATGGTTACCTTCTTCTATATACTTCTTAGCATTATCCCAAGCTCCACCTGCATTTGACATGAATATTGCCATAAGAACTCCTGTTACTAATGCTCCACCTAATAATCCACCTAGGGCTTCTGCACCTAATAAGATTCCAACTACTACTGGTACTAATACTGCTAATAAACCTGGAAGTACCATTTCTTTAAGTGCTGCTTGTGTACTTATGTCAACACATCTTGCATAGTCTGGTTCAGCTGTTCCTTCCATGATTCCTGGAATTTCTCTAAAC
>CAZRYA010000171.1:0-1227 GCA_964604235.1 uncultured Tissierellaceae bacterium
AAAAAAACCCAGTTTAATACACTGGGTTTATCTTATAATTAGAGGTGATTTTATGACTATAGCTGCTATTTCTACTGCCATCGGTGAGGCAGGAATAGGGATTGTTAGAATTAGTGGAGATAGTGCTATTGGTATAGCACAAAAGATATTTAAAGGAAGTAAATTTGATAAATTTGAAAATACCCATAATCGTAAGTTGATTTATGGTCATATTATAGATGAAGAAGTGATAATAGACGAAGTCCTAATAGCTTTTATGAAGGGGCCATATACTTATACTAGAGAAGATATGGTAGAAATATACTGCCATGGTGGTATTATTTCTGTTAGGAAGGTTTTAGAGGCAGTTTTAAAAAATGGTGGAAGAATGGCAGAACCAGGTGAATTTACAAAGAGGGCCTTTTTAAATGGAAGGTTGGATCTTTCTCAAGCAGAAGCAGTTATGGACTTAATAAAGGCCAAGACAGATAAGAGCTTCCAAGCCTCTTTAAATCAACTAGAGGGTTCTCTATCTAAGAAAATAATCGAAATTAGAGACATACTCCTAAATATGATAGCTCAAGTTGAAGTAAGCATAGATTTTCCGGATGAAGATTATGAGCTTATAACTTATGAGGAACTTAAGGCTGATGGAAACAAGGTAAAAGATGAGATTGAAAACCTTATAAGGTCATCTTCTAGGGGTAAAATATTGAGGGATGGGTTGAATACCCTAATATTAGGTAAGCCAAATGTGGGTAAATCGTCCTTATTAAATGCAATTTTAAAGGAGAATAGGGCAATTGTAACAGATATACCTGGGACGACCCGGGATGTAATTGAGGAGTTTGTCAATATTGATGGGATTCCTTTAAAGATTATAGATACAGCAGGTATTAGGGAGACTGAGGACTTAGTTGAAAAAATTGGAGTGGACAGGGCTAAAGACCTGGTAGATTCCTCGGATTTGATTATAGCTGTCTTTGATGTCTCTAGAAATTTAAGTGAAGAAGACTTTAATATATTAGACTTAATAAAAGATAAAAAATCAATTATAATATTAAATAAAACAGACCTACAAGCTAAATTTAACAAAGAGGAACTCTATGAGTATGTAGATGAGAAAAATGTAATAGAAGCTTCTATTATATCCAATGTGGGGGTTTCTATCCTAGAAGATAATATTAGAGATATGTTTTATGATGGAGAGTTTAATTTAGATTCAGATGTTGTAGTAACTAATATTAG
>CAZRYA010000171.1:1290-4117 GCA_964604235.1 uncultured Tissierellaceae bacterium
CTGTGTAGAAGTAGACCTTAGAAATTGTTGGGAAAATTTAGGTGAGATTTCTGGTGATACAATAGGAGAAGATATTTTAGATAAAATATTTAGAGATTTTTGCTTAGGCAAGTAGAAAGGTGAAGTTTATGAAAGAAGAAAAAAGATATTTGGCAGGTGACTATGATGTAGTTGTTATAGGTGCAGGCCATGCAGGTGTAGAAGGAGCCCTTGCTGCCAGTAGGATGGGTTATAAAACAATGATATTAACGATGAGCTTAGACTCAATAGTAGCCCTATCTTGCAATCCTAATATAGGAGGCACAGGTAAGGGACACCTAGTAAGGGAAATTGATGCACTAGGGGGAGAAATGGCTTTAAATATAGATAAGAGTTTTATCCAGTCTAGGATGTTGAATACATCCAAGGGACCTGCTGTTCATTCTTTAAGGGTTCAGGCAGATAAAAAACAATATCATATTGAGATGAAAAAAATGCTTGAAGATGAAGAGAACTTAGAACTAATGCAAGCTGAAGTAGTAGATATATTAACTGAAGATGGTAGGGCCACAGGAGTTTTAACAAAGACTGGAGGAGTCTATAAGGCAAAAGCAGTAATACTGGCAACGGGAACTTATTTGAGGGGAAGAATATTTTTAGGTCAAGTTAGTTATGAGTCTGGGCCAGATGGTATGCATCCATCTATTCCTCTTTCTCATTCACTACAAGAAAAAGGATTTAAATTAAAGAGGCTTAAAACAGGAACACCAGCTAGAGTCCATAAGGATAGTATAGACTACAGTAAAATGGAAATCCAGCCAGGTGATGAAGAGGTGATTCCGTTTTCATTTTTGAATATGCATCAAAAATTTGATGTTGAACAGGTTCCATGCTATTTAACCTATACAACAGAAGAAACCCATAATATAATTAGAGAGAATTTAAATAGGTCTCTTATGTATGCAGGTGAAATAGAAGGTGTTGGTCCAAGGTATTGTCCTTCTATAGAGGACAAGGTGGTAAGATTTGCAGATAGGACTAGGCACCAGGTTTTTATAGAACCTGAAGGACTTACTACTAAGGAGATGTACGTTCAGGGAGTTAGCTCTACCCTACCAGAGGAAGTCCAGCTTCAAATGTACAAAAAGATTATAGGACTTGAAAATGTAAAGTTTATGAGGCCAGCCTATGCCATAGAGTATGACGCTATAGAGTCTACTGATTTAAAGAGAAATTTAGAGTCTAAAGACATAGAGAACCTATTTTTTGCAGGTCAAATAAATGGTTCATCTGGTTATGAAGAAGCGGCAGCTCAAGGCCTTATGGCAGGTATTAATGCAGTTCAGAAGATAAGAGGTTTGGAGCCATTTATTTTAGATAGGTCAGAGGCCTATATAGGGGTCCTGATAGACGACCTAGTTACTAAGGTAAGTGATGAACCTTATAGGATGATGACTTCAAGAGCAGAGTATAGGCTTACACTTAGACAGGATAATGCGGATTTAAGACTTACTGAAAAAGGCTATGATTTAGGTTTAGTTACTAGGGAAAGGTATGACCAAACTATAGCTAAAAAAGAGGCAATAGATGCTGAGCTAGCTAGGTTAAAGTCAATTCAAATAAGTCCTACAGGGGAGACCAATAGTATAATAGTAGAAATGGGTACTTCTCCAATTAAAACAGGCATATCCCTATATGAGTTTATTAGAAGACCTGAAATAAGCTATGATATGACAGAACTTCTAGATCCTGCAAGGCCGGAATTATTAAGGGAGATTAGGTTACAGGTAGAAACCCACATAAAGTATGAGGGTTATATAAAAAAACAGATGGTTCAGATAGAGCAATTTAAAAAGTTAGAGAATAAGAAATTAGAAGAAGATTTTGATTACACTAAGGTTTTGAATTTGAGTAATGAGGCAAAACAAAAACTTAATTTAATAAAGCCTGACTCTGTTGGTCAAGCATCAAGAATTTCAGGGGTTTCTCCAGCAGATATAAATATGCTTTTAATTTACCTGGAGCATACTAGGAGAACAAAGGGAGAAAATAAAAATGACTAATATGAATACTTTAATAGAGGGGGCTAAAATTTTAGACCTTCCATTGGAAGATATAGATGTAGAAAGATTTTCTAAGTACAAGGACCTGTTAAAGGAATGGAATCAAAAGATAAATATAACTTCTATTACAGATGATGAAGAAATAGATATAAAACATTTTTTAGATTCATTAGTGGCACTAAAGTTGGATTTATTAAAGGGAAACAAGAAAATAATAGATGTAGGGACGGGGGGAGGCTTTCCAGGCCTACCACTTAAGATATACAATGAGGATTTAAATATAACCTTATTAGATAGTTTAAATAAAAGGATAGTATTTTTAAATGAAGTTATAGATAACTTGAATTTAAAAGGTATAGAAGCTGTCCATGGAAGAGCTGAAGAATTAGGGCGTAATCCTAAGTATAGAGAAGAGTATGACATATGTATATCTCGTGCAGTGGCATCTTTAGACACCCTGGCAGAATATTGTATGCCTTTTGTAAAGAAGGGTGGGTACTTTATATCTATGAAGGGGCCAGATACGGAAGAAGAAGTAGCTTTGGCAAAAGATGCAATTAAGATTTTAGGTGGAGAGGTGGAAGATGTTCAAGTTTTCAATATACCTCTAAGTGATATAAATCATTCTTTGGTAATTATAAAAAAGAACCAATTTACACCAAAGAAATATCCAAGGCAAGCAGGTACACCGAATAAAAAGCCGCTTTAATTATTATTAGTACATGAAAAGTAAAATAAGAATAAGCAGCTACGATGGAGGAAGATTATGGGAAGAATTATAGCAG
>CAZRYA010000172.1:0-4107 GCA_964604235.1 uncultured Tissierellaceae bacterium
CATAAATATAACTTCTTTAAATCCACCAATACCGATTTCATTACTACTCATGATTTCCACTTTCCACCTATTTCTCTCAGCATATCTAGAATACATCCTAAATAATACTCCTGCAAATAGGGCAGCTTCATCTCCGCCGGCTCCACCACGAATTTCTACAATTACGTTTTTGTGGTCATTAGGGTCTTTTGGTATCAATAAGACTCTAAGCTCCTCTTCGATTACTCCAATTGAACTTTCTAACTCTTTTATTTCTTCCTTTACTAACTCTGCCATTTCATCATCAAGTTTTTCCCTTTGCATTTCCTTTGCTGCCTCTAGGTCATCCCTAACTTTTACAAATTCCCTATACTTAAAGACAATATCTTCAATACCTGCATGTTCAATCATAAGTTTTTGCCAATTTTCCGTATCAGCTATTACCTCTGGCTTTATTACTTCTTCTCCAAGTTCCATATATCTATCTTCAATAGTTGATAATTTATCTAACATTTTATCACTCCCTTAAATATCTTTCTTCTCATTGTATTTATTTATTAAAATTGAACTAACAGCTCCTAGTAGGATTAAATATATAGGGTTCACATTTAAGAAAGCTATTAAAATCACTACTAATAAGGCTATTAGTAATTTCAAATTACTTAGTCTTGCAGTTTTAGTCAAAGAATACACAGCAGCCAATATAAGACCTACTACTGCTGGTCTTACTCCGTTAAAAGCCCTATCTATATAAGGATTATTCCTATAGGCATCAAAAAATTTAGCTACAAATATCATAATAAAAAACGACGGCATTACACTGCCTAGAAAGGCAACTATTGCCCCTGATATACCGTGAACCTTAAATCCTACATATATACTTACATTTACTGCCATAGGGCCTGGTGCACCTTGGGCAACAGCCATAGCATCCATAAATTCTGTTTCATCTATCCACTTTCTCTTGTCTACAATTTCCCTTTGAACAACTGGTATCATCCCATATCCTCCACCAAAGGAAAATGCCCCTATCTTAAAAAATGTTATATACATGTCTAATAGCATAGTTTCCCCTCCTAATATAGAATTATTCCCAATCCAGCTGCTCCAATTATTGCCAATATAGGATTAAGTTTTTTAAAACTTATTAAGTAAAAAGTTCCAACTGCAAGTATTATAGACCTGTAGTCTATAAAGGCATTTTTCCCCACTGTTATAGCCGCTGCCCCTATTAAACCTAAAACCACTGGCCTTAGGCCACTAAAAATCCAGTCTATATAAGGTGAATCTTTAAATTTATTTATAAAGTAAAATATTATGCTCATGATTATAAAAGAAGGAGCTGATACTGCTAAAGTTGCAACTATTGCCCCTGATACTCCATGGATTTTATAGCCTAAAAAAGTAGCTGTATTAATAGCAAAAGGCCCTGGAGTCATTTCAGAAATAGCCAAGACATCAATAAATTCCGCCATGGCCATCCAACCATGCCCATGAACTATCTCTTCTTCTATTAAGGGAAGCATGGCAAATCCTCCTCCAAAAGAAAATGCCCCTATTTTAAAATAAGATAAAAATAAATCAAGTAATACCATTAAAATACCTCCTGAAAAACTCCATAAACTACCCTATCTCGTCCTTCTAAGTCTTTTAATATCTTTGGCTTATAACCATTGGCCCTTAGTATTTCACTTACTTCTTCCCCTTGGTCATAAGCTATTTCATAAACTAAGTATCCAGTTTTATTTAAATATTCTACAGATTCTTCCGTTATCTTTCGATAAAAATCCAAACCATCATCTCCACCATCTAGGGCTAAATGTGGTTCATAATCTTTAACGTTTTTATCTAAGTCTTGGATTACATCCTTCTTTATATAGGGAGGGTTAGAGACTATAAAATCAAACTTCTCCCCCCTATTAGCCACTGGACCAAATAAGTCTCCTAGGAAAAACTCTACATTTTCTAAACCATGCCTAGCTTTATTTTTCATAGAATTTTCATAGGCCTTTTGGCTAATATCAATTCCAATGACTCTAGCATCCCTATTATAATAGGCCAAACTGTTAGAAATTATTCCTGTACCACTTCCTATTTCTAAAACTTTAGCCTTTGAAAACTCTTTAGATTTCTCAATTAAAAACTGAACTAATATCTCTGTATCAGATCTGGGAATTAAAACCCCTTCTTCTACATAAAAGTTCAGCCCCATAAAGTCTCTTTCTCCTAAAATATAATGGATTGGATAGTCATCTACTATCATATCCATATAAGCTATAAAGTCTTTTTCTATCTCTTTATCTAATTCCCTATCAATATAGGTATATATATAGGATTTGTCCACACCCATAAGATGGCTAAGAATGAGTATGCCCTCCATTAGCCTGTCTCCATAAAGATCTATTGCTTCTTTAATTACCATTGGTCATCAACCTCGTTATCTGGTATAACTGCCTCCATGGCAATTATTGCCACTTCAATTTGAGACCCATCTGGCTCTTTAACCGTTGCGATTTTTTGGATCATAAGTCCTGGATAAGATAGGTAATAAGCAATTTTAGAATTACTCCTACCTATTAACCTGTTTATTTCATATGATATTCCAGCTATTACTGGAAACATTAACAACCTAATTAAAAGTCTTTGTAAAGGATTTGGCCAACCAAAAAAAGATAGTACAAAAATACTTATTATCATAACCATAAATAAAAAGCTAGTTCCACACCTTGCATGAAGAATTGGAAATTTCTTAACATTTTCTACAGTTAAGGGAAGTTGGTTTTCATAACAGTGGATAGTCTTATGTTCTGCCCCGTGATATTCAAAAACCCTCCTTATATCTTCCATTTTAGAAATAGCTATTACATATATTAAAAAGATTATTATCCTAAATAAACCCTCTATTAAATTTAAGGCCACAACTGAACCTACTATATCCTTAAACAAGGTCGTTATTAGGGTAGGTATAAACATAAATATACCTACTGATAGTAGGACTGAAGTCAATACAGCTAAAAAAGTGTAGACTCCTTCTGCCTTTTCCTTAAATACTCTATCCACTAAGCCTTCTTTAACTTCATCAGCCTCTTCATAAAATTCCGATGAGTAGGTTAGGGCTTTAGTTCCTATTACCATAGCCTCTACAAGGCCTACTACACCCCTTATAAAGGGTAGCCTAAAAAACCTATATCTCATACCTAGGGTATTTAATTTATCTGTCTTTAATACTATATCTCCATCTGGTTTCCTAACTGCTATTGCTACTTCTTTAGGACCTCTCATCATTACCCCTTCTATTAGCGCCTGTCCACCAATACTGGTAATGTGTTTAGGAGTTCTATCTAATTCTTTAATTTTCATAGAGACACCCCTTTCTAGAAATACATAAAAAATAAAGGTTAGATGCATTGGCAACTAACCTAATTTTTCTTGAGAAATTAGTCTCTCTTATATTTCTTATTAAATCTCTCAATACGTCCGCCACGCTCTGCAAATTTTTGACGACCTGTGTAGAATGGATGACACTCTGAGCAAATTTCAACTTTAAGTTCATCTTTAACTGAACCTGTTGTAAACGTATTACCACAAGCACATTTAACAGTAGCTTCCTCATTATATTTTGGATGAATTCCTGCTTTCATTGCTTTCACCTCTCTTCTCGATGCTATATATAGCAAAACATCTTTTCACAATTTAACTACTAAATTATAGCATATTTCTTTTTATTTTACAACTAATATTATATTACAAATTTATTAAAATATTTTTTTCTTCATAAGATTTATAAATTCGTCATTGTTAATGGTCTTTGACAAGTTATCAATGACTATTTCAGTCATATCTTGAGTGGACATATTTGACATGGCACGCCTAATGGTCCAAATTGTCTCCAGTTCTTTTTGACTAAGTAATAGCTCTTCCTTTCTAGTGCTGGACTTGGCTATATCAATAGCTGGGAATATCCTCTTCTCAGATAGCTTCCTATCTAGGTGTATTTCCATATTTCCAGTACCCTTAAACTCTTCAAATATTACATCGTCCATCCTGCTGCCTGTATCCACAAGGCCTGTAGCTAAAATAGTTAAACTTCCACCTTCTTCAAGATTCCTAGCAGCTCCATAAAATCTC
>CAZRYA010000173.1:0-4096 GCA_964604235.1 uncultured Tissierellaceae bacterium
TCTTTTATCTTTTATTATAAAGTTATCCATAAAAATAAGCTGAAGAATTATAATTCTTCAGCTTATTTTTATAGGTTTCCGTTATCCTCTTGACTTAAAACCAAGTGGTCCTTGTCTAGGTCTAGGCCTTTGTTTGCCTTGTTGAAAGGATTTGGAACTGATATACATAATAATTTTACATTCATATTGGTGTCATTGGCCCAATTGTGAGGCACGTTTGAATAATATTGGGCTGTATCTCCTGGATATAGGTAGTGTTTTTCATTATCGTATAAAAGGGTCAAAATCCCCTCTAACACGTAAATAAACTCCTCTCCCTCATGGGGATAGGTCTGTAATTCCTCTTTTTTAAAGGATGGAAGAATTTCTATCATCCTAGGGTATATAATGTGTTCTTTGTCGTCTGAACATAGGCAGGTTGCTACATAGTTCTCTCCCAGTATATCCAGTATATTTCTTTCATGCTTTTTTAATATTATAGAAGAAGCCCTCTTCTTATTTGGAAAGAAGTAGTTTAAGTCTACATCATATACTTCAGCTATTTTCTCCAGTGAGTCCAAAGCTATGGTATTGATTCCTCTTTCAAATTGTGAAAGGTAGCCTACTGATAAGTTTGTTTTTTCACTAAGTTCTTTTAATGTAATGTTTTGTTCTTGCCTTAATTCCTTGGCCTTTTCGCCAATTTTCATATCTATACTCATATTATCTTAACCCCCTAACTAAAAATTAAAAGATAATATATAAATTATACTATAAGAGTATATATAATGCATCTTTTTTTCCAAATGGGAAAAAATATTTAAAAAATAACGATTAATTTCATTTATGTGAAATAAAACTAGATAATTATTCATAATAATGAAAAAACCTATTGACAATTAGATAACAAAGCCTTATGATGAAGATGCAAGGAATTTTTTGGATTTAAATGACTTTATATTCACAAACTAAAATCTTGAGAGGAGAAGATGTATGGAAACTGGATTAAAATCAACAGACAACCAAGGAAATGAAAACACATTGAACAATCCAAGGACGAAAAAAGCCGTTTCTTTGGAAACTTTTGTAACATTAGGTGTTATTGTAGCATTATTTGCTTATTTAGGAAGTGTAATGGGAATAGACAAGGTCTTTAGTGTAATGATGAAGACTGGTCATGATGTTTTGATGAACACTTCTTTCTACATTATGGCAGTGGCTGTTTTAGCAGGTGCAGTAGCATCAATCATGTCTGAATTTGGGGTTATAGCTTTAATAAACAAGTTAATCTCTCCAATAATGAGACCGATATTTGGACTACCAGGAGCAGCAGCCTTAGGGGCAGTAACTACTTATATATCAGATAATCCAGCAATTTTATCATTGGCAGCAGATGAAGGATTCGACAGATACTTTACTGAGGCAGAGAAAGCAACATATACTAACTTAGGAACTACTTTTGGAATGGGACTAATAGTAACAGCTTATATGTTAAGTTTAGGAAAAGAATATTTCCCAGCAGTTTTAGTTGGAAATATTGGAGCAATTATAGGTGGAGTTGTATCTGTAAGACTTATGTTAGTAATAGCTAAGAAATACTATAAGGAAGATAGAAAATATAGGATAGATGAAAAGTCTATGAAGGGACTGGATGTTAGGAAGATAAGATCAGGTTCAACTTTTGAAAGATTTATGAGTTCTATGATGGATGGGGCTAAATCAGGAGTAGAATTAGGACTTGCTTGTGCATCAGGAACAGTTTTAATTTGTACTTTCGTAATGATACTTACTTTTGGTCCAGCAGGAGAGGGTGGACAATACTTAGGAGTTGCCTATGAGGGAGTTCAGTTACTTCCAAGAATAGGGGCATACTTCCTACCAGCGGCCAACCTACTTTGGGGATTTGAAGTTCCAGAACTTTTAGCATATCCTTTTACAGCTTTAGGAGCAGTGGGAAGTGCTATGGGACTTACAGCAGGTTTTATCGATGCAGGATTTGCAACAGCAAGAACAGTTGCAACTTTTACAGGTATGGGAATTTGTATGAGTGGTTTTTTAAGTACCCATGTTGGTATGTTGGATACACTTGGACAAAATCATTTTGTTAAACAAGCAATTTTATGTCAGTTATTAGGTGGGTTCGTAGCAGGAGCTGCAGCCAACTATTTATATTTATTGTTGTTCTAAAGAGTTACAATTTTTTCAAATTTAAATCGAAAAAATTCATAGAAAATTAAGAAAAGTTAGCAAAGGAAAGGTGTGAGCTTCATGGATAAGGCTTTAGTATTGAACATTCAAAGGTTTTCCATCCACGATGGAGAGGGTATTAGGACTACCATATTTTTTAAGGGCTGTGGCCTCCACTGTAAGTGGTGCCACAATCCTGAGAGCCAGAAGTACTACAAACAGGTAATGAGGTATGGCGATAGGTGTAAGACATGTGGTGCCTGTACTATAGCCTGTCCAAATGGAGCCGTTAAAGTTGAAGATGAAAAATTAATTTATAATAGGGACTTGTGTGATGCCTGTGGTAAATGTATTGACTTCTGTGCCTATGATGCAGCAGAAGTCGCAGGTGAAGAATATACTGTAGACCAACTGGTGGATATAGCTAAGAGGGATATGAACCTATATGAAGAATCAGGAGGTGGTGTGACACTTTCTGGTGGAGAGGTAATGTCTCAGGACATAGACTTTTTAGTAAGCCTATGTAAAAAACTTAAGAGGATAGGAATTCACATTTCTATAGATACTTGTGGTTTTGCAAAAAATGATTCATATATAAAGATAGCCCCCTATGTGGACACCTTCCTATATGACATAAAGACTTTAGATGAAGACAAGCACAGGGCCTATATTGGAGAAGGACTTGATACAATTCTTAAAAACCTAAAAACTGTAAATGACCTAGCTTCGTCTAAGATAAATATCAGGATACCAATTATAGGAAAGTTCAATGCAGACATTGAAGATATGGAAAGGGTTGCTAGATGGCTATTAGACCAAAAAATAAGTGTTGAATCAATAAACCTACTTCCCTATCACAATACTGGGTCTGGTAAGTATGATTACCTAGGCTTAGAATATGACCACGATTCTATGGAAGTACCTAGTGGTGAGACAATGGAAGGTTTAAAAGAAGTCTTTGAAAACTTGGGTTTCAAAAAAATCAAGATAGGAGGATAATTATGGAACGCAGAGGAATGAATGAAAGAATCAAAAAATTACGTGAGCAAAGTGTTAGTATTGAGCCTAGAATTTATATGGAAAGAGCAGATTTAATGACAGATGCTTATTTGAAGTATGAGGGTTCAGTTTCAATACCAGAAATGAGAGCTTTAGCTTTTAAACATTTCATGGAGAATAAGACTTTATGTATCAATGATGGTGAGTTAATCGTAGGTGAAAAAGGTGATGGCCCACAAATGGCCCCTACTTTTCCAGAATTATGCTGCCATACATTGGAAGACATGCATGTTATGAATGACAGGGAATTAATAGGCTTTAAGGTTAGTGAAGAGGATTTAAAATTACAAGAAGAGAAGATAATTCCTTATTGGGAAAACAGGTCAATTCGTGAGAAGATAATAAATTCTATGACTGAAGAATGGAAGGCTTGTTATGGAGCTGGAATTTTCACAGAGTTTATGGAGCAAAGGGGACCAGGACATACTGTAGGTTCTACTGCAATTTATGAATACGGCTTCCTTGACCATAAGGCTAGAATAAAGGATGCAATTGAAAAAATAGACTTTTTAAATGATAAAGAAGCCATGAATAAGCATGAAGAGCTTAAGGCCATGGATATAGCATGTGATGCAATAATAATCCTAGGTGAGAGATATGCTGAGCTGGCTCGTGAAATGGCTGAAGATGAAACAGATCCAACTAGAAAAGAAGAGCTGCTTCAAATAGCTAAAAACTGTGATGTAGTACCAGCTAATAAGCCACAAACTTACCACCAAGCCCTACAAATGTATTGGTTTGTTCACTTGGGGGTTACGACTGAACTTAATCCTTGGGATGCTTTCAGTCCAGGTAGGTTGGATCAACATTTGTATCCTTTCTACAAGGCAGATACAGCCAAGGGAATCTTAGATGATGACAAGGCTTTGGA
>CAZRYA010000174.1:0-4071 GCA_964604235.1 uncultured Tissierellaceae bacterium
GCTACTGTAACACGGACAAGTCCTATAGGCCACTGGTTAAACTGGGAAGGCAGGATAAGGTTGAAGTGTAAGTCAGGATACCTAATTGATGTTTAGAATAGTTTTCGGTGGGAAAATTTATAATTTATTAAAATTAATTTATTAAGAAAATAGGTTTATTTTATGTCCATTGAAACTATGCTGAAAAGTATAGTTTTTTTATTTCTCTAATTAAATTAGGTCTGAGAAGCAGAGCTTTTAAGATAAATAAGAATATAAAGGGGAATAAAGTGGGGCCAACATGCAGCAGACTTGGGAAGTAGCCTGGCCCATAAAATGACCAAGGGAAGAAAGGCCATAGCCCTAATAGTAGATCCACCTGTAACAGATGAGTTTCAACCTTTGGCTAGAGTATCTGGTCATCCATTAATAGAGAGGAGGAGTAGTTTCCACGCCTTAAGCCACAAGGCTACAGCCAAGAGATACAGCAGGGAAAATGGACTAAATTATGAAGATTTAAATTTAATAGTAGTCCACTTAGGTGGAGGGATTTCAGTTGCCCCCCACAGGAAGGGTAAAATGGTAGATGGAGAAAATGCCCTAGAAGGAGATGGAGGATTTTCAACCAATAGGACTGGTGGATTACCAGTTGGAGATTTGGTTAGACTATGTTTTTCAGGTGACTATACCTATGAAGAAGTCCACAAGATGATACATGGTCAAGGAGGCCTGGTTGCATATTTAGGAAGTCAAGATGTAAAGGAGATAGAAGAAAAATCCAAGTCTGATGAAAAACATGCCTTCTACTTAGAGGCAATGATCTACCAAATATGCAAGCAAATAGGTGCCATGGCAACTGTACTTAATGGGGAAGTTGATGCCATCTTATTGACAGGAGGAATAGCCTACTCAGAGTCAATAGTTGGTAAAATAAAAGAAAAGGTAGCTTATATAGGGCCGGTTGTAGTGTATCCAGGGGAAAATGAAATGGATTCATTAGCTAGGGGGGCCTTAGAAGGACTTAAGGGGACTGAAGAAATAAAGGAGTTTAAATAAGAAATAGATACTTGCTTATAGAATTGTTTAGTAATTGGGACTGATTACTGGACAATTCTATTTTTATGGAAATATAAGGGCTAAATGACCTAACTAGTTTGACTCACCCCTAGATATTTAATATAATGATAATATTATCACTAGGCGGAAGTATTAAAAAAGGGGGAATGGCCATTGGAAAGTAAGATAAAGGACAATTATATATTTAAGAAAAAAGATCTTTTTTATTTAATTGTCCCCTTGATAATTGAACAACTTTTGGCAGTTGCAGTGGGAATGGCAGATACAGTTATGGTTGCCAGTGTTGGAGAAAGTGCCGTATCAGCAGTGTCCCTAGTGGATTCTATAAATATACTCCTAATAAATGTCTTTGCTGCTTTGGCAACAGGTGGTGCAGTGGTAGCAGGCCAATATATTGGTAGAAATAAACCAGAGAAGGCATCAGAGGCAGGGGAGCAATTAGTTGTATTTGTAACATTTATTTCACTAATAATAACAGGGATAATGTACCTAGGCAGGAATTTTATACTTACAGTTGTCTTTGGGTCCATAGAGCCAGATGTGGCCAGTTATGCCTATAGCTATATGACAATTGTCTTTGCCAGTGTTCCCTTTATAGCAGTTTATAATAGTGGGGCAGCCCTATTTAGGGCCATGGGTAACTCTAAGATTACTATGAAGACCTCTCTTATAATGAACACTATAAATATAGTTGGAAATGCTACCCTGGTCTATAAGTTTAATATGGGAGTAGTGGGGGTAGCCATACCTACTTTGATTTCAAGGGCAGTGGCTGCAATTATAATTATGAAATTACTAAGGGACCCTATGTTGCAAATCCACATATCAAAACCATTTAAGTATAAGTTCAATGGGAAGATGGTAGGGGATATACTCCAAGTAGGGGTACCAAATGGAATAGAAAGTAGTATGTTTCAGCTGGGCAAGATAATGCTCTTAAGTGTTGTGGCAACCTTTGGTACAGCAGCTATAACAGCCAATGCAGTTGCCAATACTGTGACAGCCTTTCAGTTTTTACCAGGAGGAGCAATAGGTCTAGCCCTGGTCACAGTGGTCAGCCAGGCAGTTGGAGCAGGTGACTATGAACAGGCAAGATATTATACTAGGCTACTTCATAAGTATGCCTATGGAGCATTGATACTTTTAAATGGGGCTATAATCTTAGGAGTTAGCTATATACTTAAGATATATAACCTATCTCCAGAAACTGGAGAATTGGCTAAAAAGATAATAATCTTCTATGGAATCCATGTATGTATTTCTTGGCCAGTGGCCTTTACACTTCCCAATACACTTAGGGCAGCTAAGGACGTAAAATATGCCATGATAGTAAGCATAGGGTCTATGTGGATAGTTCGAATTGGCTTGGGCATCCTATGTTCTAAGTATTTAGGCTTTGGAATGTTTGGAGTTTGGATAGGTATGATATGTGACTGGTATGTTAGGGCAGCATTTTTTATATATAGGTACAGGGGGAAAAAATGGGAAGAAAAAGCCCAATTACACTATCTGGCTTAAAAGACTAAACATTGAGTTTAGTCTTTTTTCATATAAAGTAAAGTTTATAGGAGATTTTATATTATAAATAAAACTTAACAAATACAAATAAAAATTGATTTTACAGGCCTATTAAAATACAATGGGAATACATTAGGGGCTTAAATGGATATTGTTTAAATTTAAAAGGAGATTAATCATGAAAAACATAAATAATATTGATGATAATTTTAAAATAAACAAATTGATAATGGAACAATTACAGGGAGTGGCCATTACGGACAATAAGGGCAGGTATCTATATGTAAATAAGTCATGGGAGCACATGTTAGGCCATAGTTTTGAAGAGGTTAAGGGAAGGTATGTCAACGAGATAATACCTGATACTAAGGTAGATGAAGTCTTGATAACGGGTGAATTTATAAAAGGCCACCCTATTGAATTAAAAAACAGGAACAATATGAAGGCCTTTTCCCAGTACACACCAATATTTGAAGAAGGCAAAATAGTAGGGGTCTTTGCCCAGGTCATAATGGAAGGCATGGATGAAGCTCTACTTTTTTCAGACAAGGTAAATAGGATGAGTAGTAGGCTTAAATACTACAAGGAAGAACTGAGAAGTGTCAGGGGGGCCAAGTATACCATAGACAATATAATAGGAGAAAGTAGGCCAACCTTGGATTTGAAAGAGAAGATATACCTGGCTGCTAGGACCAAGTCTACGGTTTTAATAGAGGGTGAAACTGGAACAGGGAAGGAATTGGTGGCCCACTCTATCCATGACTTAAGTGAAAGGAACTTGGAGGATTTCATCAAGATAAATTGTGCTGCAATTCCAAAGGAATTATTGGAGTCGGAGTTTTTTGGTTATGAAGAGGGGGCTTTTACTGGGGCAAAAAAGGGAGGTAAAATAGGTAAGTTTGAATTGGCAGATAAGGGAACGCTTTTTTTAGACGAAGTAAACCTACTTGATAATACACTACAGCCTAAACTATTAAGGGTCTTACAAGAGAAGGAAATAGAGAGAATTGGGGGGAAGGAAAGTTTTCATGTAGATATGAGACTTATAGTTGCAACTAATAAATCTTTGGAAAGCTTGGTTAAGAAAAAAGAATTTAGGCAAGACCTTTACTATAGGTTAAATGTAATAAAGATAGTAGTTCCACCTCTAAGGGATAGGATGGAGGATATAGACCTGATATTTAACAATATTTTAGAAAGGCTAAACTTTGAGCTTGGTATGAATGTAATAGATGTTGACCCTATTATTTACGAGAATTTAAAGTCTTATGATTGGCCAGGAAATATTAGGGAACTACAAAATGTAATAGAAAGGGCTATGAATTTAAGTTATGGAACTAATCTATCTTGGGAGCATTTCAAGGATTATTTTGATAATAAAAAAAGTTTTTCTAAGAGATTATATACTGGGTCTGGTGAAGGATCCAATGTAGATATGGATGAAATGAAGGATTTGGTGGAAAAAGACCTGATAATAGAGGCCTTGGAAATCAACAA
>CAZRYA010000175.1:0-4069 GCA_964604235.1 uncultured Tissierellaceae bacterium
TCATTCATCATCTTTAGAAATGGAGTATTATACCATGATACTTTGCCACAATCATCTAAAATTACTAGGGGAAAAGGCATATTAAAAGTAGCATGTTTAGTTGCAGAATCAAACTCATCTGATAAACCTTCTATATACTTTATAAAATTCTCTTTTTCTGTAATAATACTTTTAATATTACGAAATATTAAATATCCTAATATAGCAACTCCTATTATAGATAACAAAGGTTGATAAAATGCTATAATTATTAAAAGTACAGCTATAACTATGAGATGTATATTGCTTTCTGATAAAATCAAACTCTTCTTATCTTTCATATAAACCCTCCTTTTAGGATTTTAGCCTCCTTAATTTTCTCATATCAAAGATTGAATCCAATATTCCAAGAAAAATTATAAGGCTTCCCATAGGTAAAAACACCATACTTAATACTATGAGGATTATTCTAAATACTAATTTCATCTTGATTTTCTTTAAAAAAAAGTCAAAAACAGCTAATCCTTGAATCATAAACATAATTCCTATTAAAAATGTAATATTCAGTAATAGAGCTTGACTATTTTGAATATCTAACCAAATAAATATAAAGCCTGCAAGAAGCATTATACCTACTCCTAATAAGACATTACTAGGTAATTTGAACTTAGAAAGCCTAGGTCTTTTTATTAATTCATATCCCATTTTCCTCAATACTATTCCAGCAAGTAAATAATTTATATAGGTTATAAATAATGAAAAAACACTAATTAGTGAAGGTATTAACATAATTATTTCATTGTATCCACTCTCTACTTGATCCATTATCTTAAGTATTTTATGATTCGTTAAACCCATTTCCTTAAGACCATCTATTTGCATAGCCATGTATTCAGTAAAAGCAGCATCCATTTCACTTATTAAATCAATATCTGCAATCTTTATTCCCAATATAAGCAATATCATAAAAGGGACTAAAAAAGATATAACAGATATTAAAACTGTTTGTTTGGAATCCTTTCTTTTTTTAATACAATAATTTATAGCTATGCTTAAAGGCGCCAGTACAAAAACCAAAGATGCCCCTATTGTATCTCCAAGAATAAGCTCTACAATTATTGATGTTAATAATATAGATAAAATATTTGAGTAAAGTCCGTTTCTAACGCCTAATACTATAAAAGGTACAGGAATGAAAAGTATCAATAATGGGAAGAAATTAATCCCATAAACTATGTAAAACACCATAATAAATGTAACTATTGCAGCTTCTATTATATTTTCCTTAATATTTTCTTTCTTATTCAAAATGTCACCTCTTGTCTCTATCTTGTTCCATAAAATCTAGTAATATACTCAAATCTCCATACCATCTTTCTATCTTATGTTCTTCTATTAAATTCAATTTAATGTTTTCTTTAAAAGCTAGACTTATATCTTCATAATCTAGACCTAATCTTTTACCTAATAATAGGGATTCTAATATCAAACTCGATATCATATCCTCAAGAGTTTCCTTTGTATTTTCTTCTCCATTTGCCAGGGCTTCATATAGATTAGCAACACTTGCTATTAACTGGGCTTTTAGCCACTCTATAGTTCTCATGTTCTTTATAATATCTATGTCTTTATTTTCCATCCTATACCCCATCCTTATACAGTATTTTTCACTTATTAAAATAATACAAAGTATACGAAGATAAGTCAAATTAAAAAAGAGAGGATATCCTCTCTTATTCTGCACTATATGGTAATAAAGCTACTTGTCTTGCTCTTTTTATAGCTGTTGTAAGCTCTCTTTGATGTTTTGAACAGTTTCCTGAAATTCTTCTTGGAAGAATTTTTCCTCTTTCAGTAACATATTTTTTAAGCTTATTAACGTCTTTATAATCTATGTTAGCTGATTTATCAGCACAAAAAGCACAAACTCTTTTTCTTGGTTTAAATCTTCTTTGCATATTTTTCCCCTCCTTTAGAATGGAATATCATCATTATCGCTAGGTTGGAAGCCTTCTACTCCACCAAAACCTGGATTTTCAAATCCTCCAAATCCTCCACCATCAAATCCTCCACCTTGTGAATTATCTGATTTCTTGTCTCCCCACTCAAGAAATTCAACATTATTCGCAACTACATCAGTAGTATACCTCCTAATGCCATCCTTTCCTTCATAAGAGCCAGTTTGGATTCTTCCTTGAACTGCAGTTAGACGACCTTTTGCTAAGTAATTAGCACAGTTTTCACCCATTTTACCCCATACTACTATGTTGATAAAATCTGCTGTAGGTTGGTTCATAGACTCCATTTCCTGCTTTTTCTCTCTAGATAAACCTCTGTCAACTGCCAGTGTAAAACTTGCCACAGCAGTACCACCTTGGGTATATCTCAGTTCTGGATCTCTGGTTAATCTACCAATTAAAACAACATTATTCATTATATCACCCTTACCCTTAGATTACTCTTCATCTCTAACGATCATGTGTCTCATAACGCTGTCTGATATTTTGATAACTCTGTCTACCTCTGCAACTACTTCTGGAGTAGCTTCAAAGTTTATTAGTACATAGTATCCCTCTGCAATATCATCGATTAAGTAAGCTAGTTTCCTAACTCCCCACTCATCTACATTTACTATTGATCCGTCTGCTTCAATTATACCAGTTATTCTATCTAGAAGTTGATTTCTCTTTTCCTCTTCTAATGTTGGTAAAAATATAAAAACGCCTTCATATTTTCTCATTTACATTCACCTCCCTGTGGACTATCGGCTCTATCACTTGAATAGAGCAAGGATTACTAAACGATTATATCACTTCAAAGGCGCTAGTTCAAGTTTTATTTTATATATTTATTCATAAACTCGTAGGCTATATAAAGTATGGCTGCTAATATCGCCATATATACTACAAAAGAAAAATTACTCCATTTTGCAGCCTGGTTATCCTCATAGGTTTTATTGCTAAATATTCCAATACGCTTAGACATCATATTATATTCATTGGAAGATTTGTTGCTTCCTAATATGGAAAAAACACCTATTCCCAAGACTGCAAGAGCTGTATAAAGTGTAACTGTATTTATTTCAATCTGAAAAATCCTACTGACTACAAATATTATGACACCTGTAAGAAGTAGACCTAATCCTAACCTCTTTAAAAAGTTCCCAAGTAATTTTGCCAGTTTACTAGTATTAACTTTCATGAAATCCCTCCATATATAGTTTTATCCTACTTAAACTAAACATATCCTACTTTTATAAGTTTATGTCACCTATTTTACACAGACTTTACATTGGGCCTCTTTAGATTTTACATAGGCATATTATGATTAATTTAAGAAAATAAGATAATACTTTGAGAGGATGATAAGATTGAATAATTTAAAATCTAAAGCGTTAAAACTAGCTACTATTGTAATGGCAAGTACTTTTATACTTACAGCCTGTGGCCAAAAAGAAACAGCTAATAAAGGAGCCACTTCCAGTGGTGAAAATACCAATGAAATAGTAGTTGTTACCCGTGAAGAAGGTTCTGGTACTAGGGGGGCCTTTGTAGAACTTACAGGAGTTGAAGTTAAGGAGGACAATGGTAATAAGACAGATATGACCACTGTTGAAGCCATAACTCAAATGAAGACAGATACAGTTCTTACAACGGTGGCTGGAAATCCAGATGCAATTGGATATGTTTCAACTGGTTCTCTAAATGAAACTATAAAAGCTTTAAAGGTAGATGGAGTAGAGGCTACTAGTGACAATATAAAATCTGGTGACTACAAAATTTCAAGACCTTTTAATATAGCCTATAAATCAAAAGACAACCCTGTAGTTGAAGATTTTATAAACTTTATCCTAAGTGGAGATGGCCAAGAAATCGTTGCCAAATCCTATATTAAAGTAGAAGATAACCTACCAGCTTTTACTTCAAGTATGCCTAGTGGAAAAATTGTAGTTGCAGGTTCTTCCTCTGTATCACCTGTTATGGAAAAACTTAGAGAAGCTTATCTTTTAGTAAATTCAAATGCAGTAATTGAAGTACAACAAAGTGATTCATCCTCAGGAATTCAAGCAGTAATTGATGGAACTGTGGAT
>CAZRYA010000176.1:0-4056 GCA_964604235.1 uncultured Tissierellaceae bacterium
CTGTCTGCCACATATTCTGATTGATGTGGATCTGATGTGTTTACTATATATAGGTCAATATTCTTTTCTTCCATTAATTTTCTAAGTTCTGATAATCTTTCATTTATACTCATTCTGCTAGCTCCCCTTTCATTTTACTATACATCTTTGAAGCAATTACAAGGGCTGCCCCTGCTGCTACTAATTTGCTAACTATAAAAGTTGCTATAACTCCTTCTACACTAGATGAGACATAGCCTAGCTGGCCTCCAAATACAAAAGCTCCACTTACAATAAAAGCTGCATTTAAAATCTTTCCCTTTTGGTTCATATGCTGATAGATTCCCAACATAGGTATACAGTTAGCCATAGAACTAAATAAGCCTAAGATAGAATACCTATCTAACTCAAATCGTTTTTCTACCAGTATTAAAAGCCTGTGTAGTTTATTCGATATAAAATAAAATAAAGGATAGGCTCCTGCCAATATAATTGCTATATTAAGACATATTAAAATCGCATCTTCCAAGGGATACATTCCCTTGATTATCTCTATACCAAACATATAGCTAATAATGCTTAGGAGTAGTCCTATAGTACTTAATTTTATTATAAAACTTCCCATCTTTTCAAACAACTTAATCATCTTATCTTGAGATTTAATCAAACCATAAATTATTAGGTTTGAAAAAATTAGAACTGGTATTAAATTAAAAAGTATATCCTTAAAAGGCACTTTCATCATTACTCCACCTACTATCATGCCAAGGGGTATAGTCATTATTCCAGCCAAGATTCCCTTACTAAAATACTTAAAGTCCTCTTTACTCACTATTCCAACAGCCACTGGAACACTAAAAGAAATAGTAGTTCCCAACATAGATGATAGTATTACTCCGTTAAATTCTCCAATCGTTACAGAATTGGCCACCTCCAAACTACTTGAAAGACCTCCCAGGTCTGTAGCCAAAATACTAGCAATGAATACAGATGGATCTGTATTCATTAGCTTAGAAAGAGGAGTTAATATAGGAGTTAATGAATTGGCTATTACTGGAGATAGGGTATAGATACCAACTATGGTTAAGGCTAGTCCACCAAAACCTACAAAACCTTCATCAAATTTCTCTCCAAGTCCTAACCTATTATTAAATAGCTTGTCTACACCAGCTATAATAGCAAATATAATAATGATATTTGTCATATAACACCTCTACAATACTTATTCTTTACTTCCCGCTAAGGCTATTGATTTTACCAGTATTGATGGAGATCCAAAAGCTCCTCCTCCTTGGTTCATATACCTTATATCCGAACCAACCTCTTCTATATTTTCCAATAACTCATAGAAATTACCTGCTATTGTTATTAGTTCTAAAGGCCTGGTTATTTTTCCACCTTCAATTAAGTAACCTGATGCTGATAATGAAAAATCACCAGATACCACCTTTATTCCTGAATGTAGACCCTGTAAAGAGTTTATATAAATTCCATTTCCACATTTTTCAAGCAGCTGATTCCTAGTTAAATTGCCAGCTTCTACTACTAGATTATTTGGCATAATTGAAATACTTCCCTTATAAGACCCACGCCTTCCATTTCCAGTGCTCTTCTTCCCTTGAAGTTTAGCTGACTTACTGTCATATAAAAAAGTCTTTAGTAGACCATTTTCAATTATAGTAAAATTTTCAGTAGCTGTACCTTCATCATCAAAAGCCCTAATTTCACCTTCTTTTAAGTAGGCATCATCTATTAAAGTAAACTTATCACTAGCTATTTTGCTTCCAACTTTTCCCTTTAAAGAAGATAGGCCTTTCTCTACATTATCTGCTGAAAAGTTAGATGTAAAGGCGCTGAAAAAGTCTATAAATGTAGCATTTTCCATTAACATCCTATACTCACCACTCTCTGTAGACTTGGCTCCCAACATAGTTATAGCATTGTCTACAGCAGATTTTACTATCTTGTCCCTGTCCACATCTCCTAATTTTTTAAAAGTTTCAACTTCTCCACCTGTTTTAACCTCTTCTCCATCTTTGACTATTATAGAAACATAGACATAGGCAAAGGTTGAACTATCACTTAAGTCCATCCCCTTTGTATTTATAATATACCTATCCTCATAATATTCTCCATAAGAGATTTCAACCTTGCTTACCCTAGAATCCAAGGCAAAAGCCTTCTTTTCCATATCCAATAGTAGGTCTACCTTATCCTCATAGGATTTTTCCTTTAAGTCGCTTTTTTCTTTTTCTACCTGCCTGTAGTCTTTTTCTGGGCTTAATATTTCTTCCTTCTCTAGTCTCTCTATATATTTAGCATTCTCTAGTGAAGTTTGAATTAACTGGTCTATAGAAGTTTCGTCTATTTTTTCCGTATAGGAATATCCCATCTTTCCCTCAGACATAGCCCTTAATGAAAGTCCTCCTGATTCAGATACACTATAGTTTTCTACTTGGTTTTCAAATATAGAAATTTTGGTAGATTCATTTTTTAATATATAAACTTCCATATCTTCAAATAAATTTTGTCCTGCTTTAAAAATTTTATTACTTAGTTCTTTATACATTCCTATTCCTCCCTTCCACCAACAGTTAATTCTTTAACCCTAATTGCAGGTTGGCCTAGGCCTGCTGGAATAGATCCACTTGCAGCCCCACACATTCCCTGGCCTAAAGTTAAGTTCTTACCTACCATATCTATTTTTTCAAGTACCTTTACTCCATTTCCAACTATAGTAGCCCCTCTTACTGGCTTAGTCAACTTACCATTCTCAATAATATAACCTTCCATTACTGCAAAGTTAAAGTCTCCAGTTGCAGGGTTTACAGATCCTCCACCTAATTTTTTAGCATATAGGCCTTTCTCAGTATTGGATATCATATCTTCAAATTCAGTTTGGCCCCTATCTATAAAGGTATTATTCATCCTAGAAGTTGGTGCAAATTTATAAGATTGTCTCCTACTTGAACCTGTAGACTCAACTCCCATCCTTCTACCATGTAGCTTATCTACTAGGTAAGATTTTAAAATTCCATTTTCAATTAATACATTTCTCTTAGTTTCTGTTCCCTCATCATCTATCGTCGTAGTGCCCCATTCATTTGGAATAGTTCCATCATCTATGGCTGTAACTAATGGTGATGCAACTAATTGACCTATTTTATTTGCAAAAGATGAAGTATCCTTTGATACAAAAGATGCCTCTAGAGCATGGCCACACGCCTCATGGAAAAGTACTCCTCCAAACTCATTGTCGATGATTACTGGCATGTTTCCTGATGGAGAGTGGTCTGCATTTGCCATTACAGTGGCAATCCTAGCGGATTCTTCTGCTATCTCTCTTACATCCCACTTGTCAAAAAATTCAAATCCTAGAGAAGCTCCTGGGGCATAAAATCCCTGTTGCATTTCCCCATTTTTTTCTGATATGGAGGTAACTCCATACCTAGTCCTAACTCTTTTATCTTGTCTAAATATACCCTCTGTATTTGCTATAAGTACATTTTGTTCTTCTTCTAAATAAAAAGTACTTACCTGAGATATTATTGGATTATAATCCTTAGCCGCCTTGTAGCCCATCTTCAAAAGATCTACTTTTTGCTTTAACCCAATTGTCGAAGGTAGTAGCTTAATTATATTCTTGTTGTTTAAACTTTCCTTAATAAGTTCAAATTCCAATAACCTATCACCAGTTTTTAAGGCAAGCCCTGCTTGTTTGGCAATTTTAATCAGATTATCTTCCTTAGAATTATTTGTATAGGCATAAATACTGTTGAATTTATCAAATATCCTAATTCCTACACCAAAATCTCTACCTGCCACATTGTCCTCTACTAAACCACCTACTAACTCAATATTGGAAGTGTGTTTGTCCTCTACAAAGACCTCAGCAAAATCTCCCCCATGAGATAGGGCTGCATTTAAAACTTTTTCAATTACATTTTTATCTAACAAAATATCCCCTCCATTACTTATATAAATAAAGCCCAAATAAATTGGGCTTATTAAACTAGTACAGATCCTTTTTTAATTCCACAATAGACTTCGTCGATACATTTGCTTCATCAATTTCTA
>CAZRYA010000177.1:0-4053 GCA_964604235.1 uncultured Tissierellaceae bacterium
ATCTTTTACCCTTACAAACTTCACAAGGTACATAGACATCTGGTAAAAAGTGCATTTCCACCTTTAGTATTCCATCTCCACTACAAGCTTCACACCTTCCACCTTTAACATTAAAGCTAAATCGCCCCTTTTGATAACCCCTCATCTTGGCTTCATTAGTCATAGCAAATAGGTCTCTTATATGGTCAAAAGTACCTGTGTAAGTGGCAGGATTAGACCTAGGAGTCCGACCTATTGGAGACTGGTCTATTTCTATTACCTTATCCAAATAGTCTAAACCTTTTATATCCTTGTGTTTACCTGGCCTTATCTTGGCCCTATTTAGCTTCTGAGCCAATGATTTATACAGTATTTGGTTTATAAGAGAAGACTTGCCAGAACCAGAAACTCCTGTTATAGCAGTAAATAAGCCTATTGGAATTTTAACATCTATATTTTTTAGGTTATTCTCTTCTGCTCCTATTATTTCAATCCATTTACCATTGGTTTCCCTTCTTGACTCAGGAAGTTCTATTTCCTTTTTATGGGATAGGTACTGACCTGTAATGGAATTTTCATTAGCCATTATCTCCTCAACATTTCCCTGAGCTATTACTTCTCCACCATGGACTCCTGCTCCTGGTCCAATATCTACTATATGGTCTGCTACAAACATGGTATCTTCGTCATGCTCTACTACTATTAAAGTATTACCTATATCTGTCAACTCTCTTAGGGTTTTTAATAGTTTATCATTGTCCCTCTGATGGAGTCCTATACTAGGCTCATCTAAGACATAAACCACCCCTACTAGACTTGATCCAATTTGAGTTGCCAATCTTATCCTTTGAGATTCTCCTCCTGAAAGTGTTCCTGCCATCCTGGATAGGGTTAAATAATCTAAGCCTACATTTTTTAAGAAGGCCAATCTTTCATTTATCTCTTTTAAGACCTGCTCACCAATTATCATTTCTTTTTCTGTAAGTTTTAGCTTATGAAAAAAGTCTATCGCCCTAGTAATTGATAGGTCAGTTACATCTATAATGCTTAAATCTCCCACTTTTACAGATAAAACTTCCTTCCTAAGCCTTTTTCCATTACAGCTAGGACAAGGACTCTCAGCCATATATTCATCTATCTTATTTCTCATAAAGTCTGAATTGGTAGACTTGTACCTTCTTTCCAAGTTAGGTATAATCCCTTCAAACTTACCATTAAATTCCCTTAAACCCTCCTCATCAAAATGTGATAGAAATTTGAAATTTATCTTCCTATCTGTTCCATATAATAGTTCTTCAATAAACTCCTTAGGAGCTTCTGATAGGGCTTGGTCCATTCCAAATTTATAACTTTCTCCTAAAGTCTTAAAAATCTGGTAATAGTAAGTCGCTTCTGATATATTACTATGAGGTGCTATCCCACCTTTGTCTATGCTTAAAGCATAGTTTGGTATTACTAAGTCTGGGTCAATTTCTTTATAAAAGCCTAGTCCACTACAAGTCTCACACATTCCAAATGGACTGTTAAAAGAAAACATCCTAGGTGATAATTCATCTATGGCTATATTACAATCTGGACAAGATAGTTTTTGGCTAAATAGAACCTGACCTTGACCTATATAATCTATTTCAACCAATCCATCTGATAGCTTTAAAGCAGTTTCTAGTGAATCTGAAAGCCTGGCTTCCACTCCCTCTTTAACTACTATCCTATCTACCACTACAGATATATTGTGCTTCTTATTTTTATCTAAATTTAATTCATCTGTCACTTCATACATTTGTCCGTCTACAACAATTCTAACAAAACCTTCTTTTTTAACTTCTTCTATTAACTTTATATGTTGACCTTTTTTTCCTCTGACGATTGGAGCCAATACTTGCATTTTGGTTTTTTCTGGCTGGTCCATTATCTTATCCACCATTTGCTCAACAGTTTGGCTACTTATTTCCTTTCCACACTTAGGACAGTAGGGTTTTCCTATTCTAGCAAATAAAAGTCTTAAATAGTCATATATCTCCGTCACAGTACCTACTGTTGACCTTGGATTTTTTGATGTTGTCTTTTGATCTATAGATATGGAAGGCGAAAGACCTTCTATATACTCTACATCTGGTTTATCCATTTGACCTAGAAACTGCCTAGCGTAACTAGATAGACTTTCTACATACCTTCTCTGCCCCTCTGCGTATATGGTATCAAAGGCCAAGGATGACTTACCTGACCCAGATAGGCCAGTTATTACTATAAACTTATCTCTTGGTAAATTTATAGATATATTTTTTAAGTTATTTTCCTTGGCTCCCCTAATTATTATTTCATCTTTCAATATATAACACCCCAATTATAGTCTCTTTTTAAGTTTAATAACTTGATCTCTAATTTCTGCTGCTTTTTCAAACTCTAACTTTTCAGCAGCCTCTAACATTACAGCTTCAAGTCCTTCTATCATACCCATAATTTCTTCCCTGCTGTAGTCGTCATTGTATTCAGTAGCCCCCTCTGCCACTACTGTTGCCTCTATTATTTCCCTAATAGATTTACTTACTGTAGTTGGAGTAATGCCATTATCAAGATTATACTTATCTTGAATTGCCCTCCTCCTATAGGTTTCTTCAATGGTCTTCTCCATAGATTTTGTAATCTTGTCCCCATACATAATTACCTTACCTTGAACATTTCTAGCTGCCCTTCCCGAGGTCTGCATAAGGGAAGTTTCCGACCTTAAAAAACCTTCTTTATCAGCATCTAGTATAGCAACAAGGGAAACTTCTGGTAAATCTAAGCCTTCCCTTAAGAGGTTTATTCCCACTAAGACATCATACTTACCCATTCTAAGGTCTCTTATTATTTCCATTCTCTCAATGGTTTTAACATCTGAATGAAGATAGTTTACCTTTATTCCAATCTCTTTAAAATAATCGGTTAAATCCTCTGCCATTTTTTTAGTCAGAGTAGTCACTAGGACCCTTTCTCCCCGTTCTACAACCCTATTTATTTCTCCAACCAAATCATCAATTTGGTTTTTAGTAGCTTTAACCTCTATATTTGGATCCAATAATCCAGTCGGCCTGATTATCTGCTCCACAGTATTTTCAGTATGGTCATACTCATAAGGCCCTGGAGTTGCTGATACATAAAGTATTTGGTTTACCATTGACTCAAATTCATCAAATTTAAGGGGCCTATTATCTAGGGCTGATGGTAGCCTAAATCCGTATTCTACTAGGTTCATCTTCCTTGCTCGGTCCCCATTATACATACCTCTGACTTGGGGTATTGTGGCATGGGATTCATCCACTATTATTAGGAAATCATCTGGAAAGTAATCAATAAGAGTAAAGGGCTTAGACCCTGCTTCCCTATTACTCAAATGTCTTGAATAGTTTTCTATTCCCTGACAAAATCCCATCTCTTCTAACATTTCAATATCATATCTTGTTCTCTGTTCTAACCTTTGGGCTTCCAGTAGCTTGTCTTGGTCCCTAAGTTCCTTTAGCCTTTCCTTTAGTTCCTCTTCTATGGTCACTATAGCCCCCTGGACCTTGTCTTCTGTTGTGGCAAAGTGAGATGCTGGAAAAATTGATACATGATTTCTAAGACCAATAACTTCTCCAGTTAAATAGTTGCTTTCTACTATCCTATCTATTTCATCTCCAAAAAACTCAATCCTTATAGTGTTTTCGCTGGAGCCTGCTGGGAAGATTTCAAGTATATCTCCCCTTACCCTAAAGGTCCCCCTAACAAAGTTTATATCATTTCTTATATACTGGATTTCTATTAACTTCTTCATTATTTCATCCCTATCTTTTTCCATACCAGGCCTTAGAGATACCACTAGATTTTCATAATCTACAGGGTCTCCAAGTCCATATATACAAGATACAGATGCTACAATTATCACATCTTTCCTATCAAAAAGTGCTGCTGTTGCTGAGTGCCTTAATTTATCTATTTCGTCATTTATAGATGCATCTTTTTCTATATAAGTATCTGACTGTGGCACATATGCTTCTGGCTGATAATAATCATAGTAACTTACAAAATATTCTACTGCATTATTTGGAAAAAATT
>CAZRYA010000178.1:0-4030 GCA_964604235.1 uncultured Tissierellaceae bacterium
ATATCTTTCTTCCTAGATTTAAAGATAATACTACTGTCAATAAAGGTAATACAGCCAACGCTGGATGTGGTAAGTCTGTTAAATCCACTTCTTTTGCTTCTACATTTTTAGGCTCTGTAAAAACTTCGCCCTTAGCCGTATAATTTTTCTCTCTCCATGAAAGATATAAATAACCTAAACCAAACATAAAAGCTGCAGCTGTTATTCCCATTATAGGACCTGCCATTGGTGTTGTATGATAGTATTGCGTTGGTATTATATTCTGTATCTGGGGTGAACCTGGTAAAGCTGTCATTGTAAAAGTAAATGAACCTAAAGCTATTGTACCAGGAATTAATTTTCTTGTAATATTAGCTTCTCTAAATAATGATAATGCTAATGGATACATAGCAAAAACTACTACAAATAATGAAATTCCACCATAAGTTAAAACTGCACAACCTATTATTACTCCTAATATTGCTCTTTTTGCTCCAAATATTTTAGTCAACCATTGGGCAAGTGATCTAGCTGCTCCTGTATAATCCATTAGGTGACCAAATATAGCACCTAACATAAATACTGGAAACCAAGATTTTGTAAATCCAACAAATCCACTCATATAAACTTCTTTATATGAATCAAGTAAGGGTAATCCTCCAAATGCTGCAACAACCAAAGCTGAAACTGGTGCAACCCAAACAATTGAGTATCCTCTATATGCTAAAAACATTAATAATACTAAACCTATTAAAATACCTGTCATTGTTTATTCCTCCACTCTAATTATAATATTTTAACCTGCTGTCCAACCACCATCTATTGTCATTGTTGAACCTGTTATATGGTCTCCAGCTTCTGAACACAATAGCTTAACTAGCTCATAAATACTATCTGGCTCAATTAATTTTTTAATAGCTGCCTTTTGTAACATTATATTAGAAACAACTTCTTCTTCTGATATTCCATGATTCTTTGCTTGGTCTGCAATTTGATTATCAACTAATGGTGTCCTTACATAAGATGGACAAATTGAATTAACTGTAATACCCAATGGGCCACCTTCTAAAGCTGATACTTTTGTAAGTCCTGATAAACCGTGTTTTGCCGTTACATAAGCTGATTTAAATTCTGATGCAACTAAACCATGAATAGAGTTTAAATTAATAACCCTTCCCCAACCATTTTTCTTCATATATGGCCAAGCATATTTAGTTAATAAAAATGGTGCCGTTAACATTAGTGAAATCATAAAATCCCACTTGTCTTCTGGAAAATCTTCTACAGAACTAATATTTTGAATTCCAGCAACATTTACCAAAATATCAACTCCGCCATACTCTGAAACAGTATAGTCTACTACATTTTTACAGTCTTCTCTCTTACTTAAATCTGCTTTAATAAACTTTGCATCTATCTTTCCTGCTTCTTCTTTTAATTTTTCTTCATTTATATCTACTAACACTACTCTTGCTCCATCTTCTCTTAACTTTCTAGATACAGCAAGACCTATTCCACTAGCTCCACCTGTTACTATAGCTACCTTGTCTTTCATTTTACACCCTCCTAAAAATAAATTTAATTATTTATTTATTATCGCACTATTATATATAGCAATAAGTATGCCAATTTTTATTGGTGGCTATTATACAAGCTTTCATAAATATCTGTAAGGAAACGCTTATAAAAAACCCCCTTAAATCAAAATAATGTAAGGATATCCTTACATTATTTATTTTTCTTCTTTTTTATTTGTATTACTTACCTTACACTTTTCCCTATACTTATATTTTTATGTCAAGTTTTCTGACAATTACGACAATTGTTATATCTTTGTCAAAGCTAAAAATCTATAGAGTACTTTTTCATTTTTTCATACAAGCTCGTCCTACTTATATTTAAAATCTCTGCGGCCATGGTCTTATTCCCTTTAGTATGGATTAAACTATCTATAATTATCTTTTTTTCTTTTTCTTCAATCATTTCCTTTAAATTTCCTATATTCCCATAATCTTGTTCATCTGTTATTTTTACTGGTAGGTGTTTTGGCTCTATTATATCTTCTTCTCCTAGGAAGTTTATTGCCCTTTCCAATATATTTTCTAGTTCTCGTACATTACCTGGCCAGTCATATCTTTTTAAATACTCTATGGTCTTCTTACTTACCTTTTTCTCTGAAATATTCTCTTCTCTAACTATTTTTTCTACTAGATATTCTGCCAATATAGGAATATCTTCCCTTCTTTCTCTAAGTGGAGGAATATTTATAGTAACCACATTCAACCTATAATATAAATCAGCTCTAAATTGTCCATTTTCAACCATTTCTTCTAAATTTTTATTAGTTGCTGCAATAACTCTAACATCTACTGGCTCACTAATATTAGACCCTATTTTTTCTATTTCCCTATCTTGTAAGACCCTAAGAAGTTTTACCTGCATATTAAGCGGAAGATCTCCTATCTCGTCTAAAAAAATTGTTCCCCTATCAGCTGCTTTAAACCTCCCTATCTTTCCACCCTTTTTAGCACCTGTAAATGACCCTTCTTCATAACCATATAACTCTGATTCAATTAGTTCATAGGGAATTGCACCACAATTAACCTTAATAAAAGGCTCTCCACTTCTCCTACTAGCTGCATGGACTGAGTGAGCAAACAACTCCTTTCCAGTACCTGATTCTCCTAAGATCAAAACATTTGAATTAGTCCTTGAAGATCTTATTATCAACTCCTTTAAATAAGAAATCTTCCCATCTTGACTTATTATACTCGATAAATTATACTTAGCACTATTTATCTTATTAAGTTCATTTTTATATAAATCTAATTCATCTTCCATCTTTTTCACTTTTTTATATAGGGTGTTTAAATCGGATATATTTTTGAAGAGCACCTTTCCAACAGCACCTATTACCTCTCCATCAATTTCCACTGGTATTCTGGTTGCAACCATATGCCTACCATTTATATATTGTAATTGGGCTGTTTCTGACTTATTACTCTTTATGACTTCCATCATTCTCGTATTCTCAATTATATCCCGAACATTTTTCCCAATGGCTGAACTCTTTTCAATTCCTAAAAACTCTGCATAAGAGTTACTCAATAACTGTATAATTCCATTTTTGTCTACAAATACTATGGCATCTTCCGTTGAATCCATAATAATATTTAAAAGATAAGATGCTGTCTTTTCATCTGTTATTTTTTTATTACTCATTTGCATTACCCAACCTTTCTCCCCTTATTATATATCATAAAATAAAAAAAGCCTACTTTTTAAAAAGTAGGCTTTTTTTATTAATAAGTTTCTTTAAATACTTCAAAATATCCTTGTGGATGAGCACATGCTGGACATTTATCGGGTGCTGATTTTCCAGTATGAATATAACCACAATTATTACACTTCCACTCAACTACTTCTTCTTTCTTAAAAATAGTATCATTTTCTAAATTAGCTAATAACTTTAAAAATCTTTTTTCATGACGTTCTTCAACTTCTGCTATTTCCCTATAAACGAATGCTATTTCCTTAAAACCTTCTTCTTCAGCTATGTCTGCAAAAGTTGGATATAGGTTTACATGTTCGTCATTTTCTCCTTCTGCTGATGCCTTTAAGTTGAATTTAGTATCTCCAAGCCCTACTGGATATTCTGCATTTATTTCTATCATTTCTCCCATAAAATCCTCATTCAAAAACTTGAAGAATCTTTTAGCATGTTCCTTTTCATTGGCAGCTGTTTCTGCAAATATATTTGAAATTTGAACATAACCTTCTTTTTTAGCTGTTGATGCGTAATAAGTATATCTCATAGTTGCTTGAGATTCTCCTGCAAAAGATTTCAATAAATTTTCTGCTGTTTTGCTACCTTTTAAAGATTTCATAAAATCACCTAGTCCTTTCGATTTTTCTATTTTAATAATAAATCATCTACATATATATCCTAATTTATATATAATCAAAAGTCAAATTATAAAAATACGCAAAAAAAGTAGCCCTACTACGACCTACCTAATAGAGCTACTTATATGTAAAACAAAGACCTAGT
>CAZRYA010000179.1:0-4027 GCA_964604235.1 uncultured Tissierellaceae bacterium
CTTTGACCAAGAAGTCCACATAGAACTTAGGAATGGAAAAATAGAAGATATAAGTAGGATAACCAATCTTGACCCAGAACAACACGGTTACATTATACCTGGTACTAGGTTTAAAGTTGGAAAAGTCTTATTTGTATCAAAAGACCAATTAGAAATTCAAACAGACTCAGGTCGTGAAAAATATAAGATAGAGCCTTTCTTTACAGAAATATATAAGAAAAGCCAACAGGTTGAATTATTTCAGGTTAAAGAAGGGGACAGGGTACTACTAACCTTTGATGATATCTACTCCAGTGATATATCTCAGATAAAAGTAGAAGATGAGGAAAAGCATATAAGAGGAGTACTAAGGTCCAAGATAGGCCTAGTAGATGATAGGAACAAGGAAGTCTTATTAAAAGACAACTACATCTACGAAAACGGAAAGTGGAATAAATTAAATGGAGATATAAAAGTTAGCCAAGGAACAGGTAGTATATATAATGGAAGTAAAAAAATAAAGCTAACAGACCTAAAGAAAAACCTAGGAAAAACAGCCTATGTAGCCTATGAAGAACCTTATGGCAAAAAGAGTATAGGTAAACTTTTAGTCCTAGCAGGTTCACCTATGGAATATGAAAACAAGGTTCAAGATATAGACTATGGTTCAGGTAGTATGACAGTGGCAACAACTCTACTGGACTTCCATGAAGGAAGTATAGTGGTAAAAGACAACAGGCTAGTAGACCCGCTAAACCTTGGAAAGGGTCAATCGGTTTATCTTGGAACAGACTATGCTATGGGTAAGAGGGGGCTAGGCTTTGCCTCCATAGAAGGCACTTCCCCAATAGATGATAGGCTAGATGGTACAAACATAGTCCTATACAAGGGTAAGATAGAAGACATTCTAGACTACAAGCTAGTCCTTGGCAACAACAACTATAGGGACAAGATGGAAATAGACCACAGTGGCTTTAAAACCAATAGGGACTCAGAAGAATTTATCTTCACAGAAGACACCCTAATCCTAGACCAAGAGCTTAAAGAGTATATACCTGTAAAGGCCTTTAAGGACTCCAGATATATAGACCTAATAGACATAAGGGATAGGGAAATTAGGAGAAGGCTAGAGAAAAACTACTACAAAAATAGTTCAGCCTATGTCATAGCTAAGACAAGTGACCAAGGAAAAATTCTCCTAGGAGTGTCCCTAGTTCCTCATGAAGCCAGGGGCTATAGCACAAGAGTAGACAAAGACTTTGCTACAACAGGTCTTATATCCTCTAGAGAAATAGAGTCAGGCAACCTAGGCTTAAAAGATGTGAAAAATTACAATACCCTAACAGGTACTTGGGACAGGGCAGCCAAGCAAAATATAAATGGGAAAAATGCCATAATAATTCTAAACGACCAGCCTATAAAGGCCAATGAATTAAACAAGGCAAGGGAAAATGCCAGAGTATATGTCTTAAGACAAAAAGACAGGTCCACTAGTACTGACTATATAATAGTAATAGAAGACTAAAAGAGAGGTAAAATATGAAGAGGATAATAAGTTTAGGAATAGCCTTCTTCATCCTAGTATCTTCCAAGGCCTATGCCTTGGAAATACCAGGCTATGAAGGTGGAATCAACAACGAAAACAAATACAAGGAAGTAATTTTCATCACTGGAGAACCTATTGAACTAGAAGGTGAAATCAAAATCACTACCAAGGACAAGGGTGACCTTAGGACAGAGCAATACACCTATAAGCTTGAGAATTTGCAAAAAAACATCAAACTTTCCAGAACTATCAAGCTCACTTCTAAGCAGGAAGTGAAGGGAAGCCAGACCACATCTCAAAAAGAGCTAGATTCCTATAAGGAAAGCATTACTACAGATGACAAGAAATATGATGTTTCTACAAAAGACTACCAGTGGAACCAAGGTCAAGTCCTACAAAACACTGGCCTAATCCAGTTCCATGCAGGAGACTGGTCAGCTAGAAAGACCTATAAGGTAAAAGGTGGGGCTGACAAGTCAGCAGAAGAAATAACAGTCCAAACCATAGGCAACCTAGTAGGCTACAATGCCCCTTGGTCTGGCACTGAAACCCAAACCCTTCAATATATAATAGAAGGGGAAGACAAGATGGACCCTAAGAAAAATTGGTCTGGAACAGCCCTAGTAGAAGCCAGTTACAACAAGACCAAGGACTACCAGTATGTAGAAAATGTTCCCAACCAAATAAGCTTCAAGGGAGGCTATATCCTAACGGAAAAGGAAACCAATCTACTAAAGTACAACTATGACCTACCTAAAGGACTGGACATGTCCACCTCCTATAAAAACATAGGCAAGGGATCTACTTCAATAGACACTAACCCTAAAATAACCAGACTAAACATACCAGCCATAAGAGATGCTAGGGGTTTAGCATCAGAAGATGACATACTACTGGTTGCCAGTATGGAAGGCCTACCACTTAATATGACCAACCTAGGACCAAAGACAGCCATGAGCAGGGGGGACTTTGCAAGAGCTTTAGTGGGAACTATGGATATTCCCCTAAAGGAAGAGCCAAAGAAAAGGTCTAAAAAACAAGTAGAAGAACCAGCTAAGTATATAGATGTAAACAAAACCCACAGAAACTATAAATTTATAGAGGCAGTAGATGGAGCAGGAGTTATGGAAGGGGTTACTAAGAATAGGTTCTATCCAGACACAGCAATAACCAATGCAGAGGCAGTAGCAGTCCTAATAAGAGCCCTAGGAGTAGCCAACCAAGCCCCAATTGGTAACTACACAACAGGTTATATGGATGACAATCAAATCCCAGGCTGGGCCAAGTCTTCAATCTATATGGCCAAGACCATAGGAATAATAGATAATAGTGAATATTTTTATCCAAATCAGGGTATAAGTAAAGAACAAACCTCTGTATTATTAGTCAGATTTATCAATTATATGCAGACAAACCTTAAGTATGACTTTAGAGAAAACATATTAAATAACTAAAGACAAAATGTAACATAACTGTAATAGAAAATACTTTAACTATGTAGTATAATGTGTTTATAGGTAAAGTAAATAAAATAATTCTTTGTTACAATTATGTTACATTGGCATTTAATAATTGATTTTTAAAATTATTAATGCTATAATACAGAATAGAATGCAAGATTATTTTATTTGCATGGTAAGTAAACCAAAATATAAGGAGGTCAATAGACTATGAGTAAAAACAGAATTTTATCTCTAGTACTAGCTTTAGTTATGGTACTAGGAACATTTGGAACTGTATTTGCTGATACAGCTGTTGAAGAACCAGCAGTAGCACCAGCAGAAACAGTTGAAGAACCAGCAGTAGAAGAAGTAAAAGAAGAAAACCTTGACCCTAAGGTACAATGGTTAGTAGATCAAGGATTATTATTAGGTAATGAAAGCGGAGACTTAGAACTAGACAAAGCTATTACAAGAGACGTTGTAGCTAGAATAGTTGTTGTAGCTTTACAACAAGAAGAAGCTGCTAAATCATTACAAAACATGGCATCAGGATTTGTTGACATGACACCAGCTAACTGGGCTAACGGATATGCATCTTATGCAAACGCAAAAGGATTCATGTCAGGAAATGAAAACAGAGAATTTATGCCAGCAAAACAAATAACTTATGCAGAAGTATTATCAGCATTAGTTAGAGTTGCTAACGATGGAGACATCACAGACGCAGAAAAAGCAGGAGCTTTAACTTGGTATGCACCATATGTTGCTAAAGCAGCTGAATTAGGAGTTACTGAAGGCGTTAGCGTTTTAAACGTTGGAGCACCAGCTATTAAAGAAGACATCCTAAAAATGTTATACAATGTTTTAAACAACAAAGACTTTGGAAACTACAATGTATACAAAGTAATCGTTTTAGAAAACGATAGAGTTGAAAGCATTGGAAAGAACCAAGTAGTAGTAGAAGTTATCAAAGAAGTTCAAAAAGCTAACTTTGTAGACGCTTCAAGATCAGACAAAGACATTAGAGGAGAGCAATTCAAATATACTCTAGATGAAAAAC
>CAZRYA010000180.1:0-4022 GCA_964604235.1 uncultured Tissierellaceae bacterium
GCTTACTAGGCTACTATCTACATCTACAGGATTGTGGTGGACATCATAAGCCTTGATTTTGAAACTAGCACTAGTATTTAAAAGAAGGTTTTTATGTGAAGGAATAAGTTTAATATATGATAGTTCTTCAATAGGGGCATCAGAAAATACTCCAACAGCATTTATAACGGCCCTCTCGCCTCCGTCAGAAGGAGTGTTTACAATCTTAACCTTATCCTCATCATTAGGTTTAACTACCATTACAGTAGATCCACCACCGTCTAAATTGAGAACATTGTGTCCTCCAATATCTTTTATTATTTGTCCGAAAGTTTCTTGGCTAACCCCCTTATAGGAGTTTCCACGGCCATCAATAGTTACAAGTAGAAGTTCCTTACCATCTTGGCTAACACCAATGGCAGTTCTAGGTTGGCTTCCAGCAATATTAATATTTGTGTTTACAACCTTTCCATCTCTTAAGATTACACTTCCTCCACCTATGGCAAAATCGATATTTGAAAGGTCGGGACTAGTAGCAAATGTAGTCTTTATTTCATCCCCTATTTGGAAACTTTCAAGGCCTTGGGTCCTTTCTCCACGAACAGCAAGAACATAGCCATCTTTAGGAATTTCAGTTGCTGGTAGACCCAGCCTTACATCAGTAACCAAATCATTTACAACTACAACTTCTATTAAATCCCTATGGAATTTATTACCTATGGACTTACTACCCCAATTGGAGTTTAACATAGTTGTTGTATCGAAATTTTTAGTTACCTTATTTACAGTATTTACGTTGACCATTTTATTTTGTGTAAGATTTTGAACCTTAACATTCCTATCCATGTAGTCGATTTTAACATTGTTTAAACTATCTATAATTAGAGAAGGAAGGGCATAGGCTCTCTCAATAGGAGAAGATATAATCTCTCCTTTGTTTATCAATGTTCCCATAGCAGAAGGCATAGGATTGTAGTTGAAAAAATCTCCATTGACACCAGCTACAGCCTTTGAATCATCAACTAGTTTACTAACTTTCCCCCTATTAGGTATACCATTTTCGTTAAAAAGTCCTTGAATATCTACATATTCATTAGTTAAATCTACTCTTATGACATTGATATTCCACCAGCCAGCAGTAGTAAACTTAAGTATATTTTCGTGTGTTACGCCTGATGCAATATTTTCCTTATTAGTTGTTTCATAAATCACTGATGGCATACTAACAGAGTGGACAGGTCTTCCATAGAAACTAGTTCCTAAGATGATAGTAGCCATAATTACAGTGGTAAATGATTTTTTAAACTTGAACTTCATAAATTCACCTCTCTAAGAAATAATTGTAATATCTAACATAGTCATACTCATTATTATATAAGATGATTATAACATTTAGGTTACAAAGGTATTACATTATAAACATAAATAGATTTACTCTTTTAGAAAAAGGTAAACTTAACATAAAATTCACATAAAATAAATATAGGCCTATTATTTTACAGTTAAAATTGATATAGTAAAATAGGTTTTTAGTTTTATATTATTACATATAATAATGGTATACAATAAAAGTATAGCAAAGGAGGAGTATTAATTGAAAGGATATTTAGCAAATGGTTTATTTGGTTTAGGAGACAGGATGTTAAATGAGCATTTAAGTTCTGTCTTAAGGGAGAATATAAATGGACTGGACTTATATGTGCCTCAAGAAAATGGAGATATAAACGATAAAGAAGCCTATGCCAGTTCTATAGATATTGCCAGGGCAGATATAGGGGCCCTAGAAGAAAGTGATTTTTTAATAGCAGTAATAGATGGAGTAGAAATAGATAGTGGAGTTGCTGCTGAAATTGGTGCATTTTATATGATGGATAAACCCATCTATGCCCTATATACAGATATAAGGCAGGAAGGCAGAAATAATAAAAACAAGATAGATGCCCTAATAGAAGATGGGACAGAGAACCAATTTGCCTACAGGAATCTTTTTGTTGTAGGTCTAATAAAAAATAGGGACGGCGGAATATTTACCAATGTAGAAGATTTAGTAGAAGAAGTAAAGATTAAATTTAATATATAATTATATTTTTACTTAGACTTAGTTAGACATAATAGGAGGTAGAAAGTGAAAGAGAGAATTGACAAAATAATAGCTAAAAGTCCAGTGAGAAATATAAAGTTAAGGTGGAAGTTTTTTGTTTCTTTTGGCCTACTGATACTACTATCACTAATGACAATATATGCATCTATTGGAGGTTTAAAAAGAGTAAAGGAAATAGAATCTTCCAATGAAAAGAACCTACAAATTATAATGGAAGTTACAAATATAGAAAAGAACCTCTTAGAGATAAATAATATAGTCTTAAGAGATGACTTTGAACTCAATATAAAGTCCATTAATAGGATGAAGTTCCTAATGGCAGAAAATGAAGTTGCTCTTATTAACTATAACAACATAATAGATGTTTTTTTACCAGGTGAAGAAGAAGTATTTGAAGAATTTAAAGACAAGTACAATCCATATATAGGCAAGGTTAGTAATATGTTAAATGCTCAAAATAAGCTTATGGTTAAGCAGCTATATGATTCTAATGTATCGGATTTTGGTTTTATTACAAATAAACTATATACTTTAATTGATATGAATAGGGTCAATTATAACATGAATAAAGAGGCAAGTTTAAAGTTGCACAAGGATATAGTCAAATCCGTAATTGGAATATTTATAGCCCTAATACTTGTGACATTTTTAGTTTCAACCTATATGTCATTTTCAGTAACCCACCTACTGGATAAGATAAAAGTACTTTTGAATTTATTGGCAAACTACGACTTGACCCATAAGGTGGATAGCACTAGGAAGGATGAATTTGGAGATGTATTAAGGTCTGTTGAAGATATAAGGCTGAATTTAGTAACTATAACTTCTGCACTTTACGATAGTACTAATGGGCTTAATGAATCTAGCCAAGACCTATCGTCAATTGTAAGTCTTTTTAATAATAAGTTTAACAGTATAAAAGAGGACACAAGTAACATATCTAAGGTAATAGAGGAGGAGACCTCTTCCATTCAAGAGATAACAGCATCTATAGAGGAAATAAATGGGGGAATGGAAGAACTTTCATCAGAGGCAACCAACGGAAGCTTAAGGGACTATGAAATTAAAGAAAATTCTAAGAATGCAATTAGCATTAATAAAGAGTATAGGTTGACTACAGAAAAGCTTTATAAGGAAAAAGAGGAGAATATAAAAGTAGCCTTAGAGGACATTAAAGTAGTTGATCAGATACAAATAATGTCCAATGCCATAGCAGATATAGCTGAACAAACTAATTTACTTTCATTAAATGCTGCAATTGAAGCAGCCCGTGCTGGAGAACATGGAAGAGGATTTTCAGTTGTAGCTGAAGAAGTGGGAAAATTAGCAGACGAAGTATCTTCCACAGCAGGTAAGATAAATGAACTAGTAAGGGAAGTAAGGGGGTCAGTGACTAATTTAACTGGAAATTCCAATGAACTACTGGCCTTTATTGAAAGCTTGATAAGGGAAAACTTTGATATTTTAATGGGAATTCTAAGACAATATGAAGAGGATGCAGATTTTATAAATAATATGTCAGAGCATATGGCATCTATGTCAGAAGAAATAACAGCTACTATGAACCAGCTTACAATGAATGCAGACAATGTAGCCAAAGAATCAGAAAATGCAAGTCATAGTGTAAACAGGATAAGTGATGATTTAAAAGAGGCAGATGAATCTTTGGGAAATGTATTTACTAACATGATAAACCAACAGTCCCTTGCAAGACAATTAAATGAAATTGTAGATAAATTTAAAATCTAGAGGAAACTCTAGATTTTTTTCTTTTAAGGGAATCTTATAATAGATGTGATATGGTTAATTGTATTTAGGATTTTATGCCTGTCATTCTGAGCATAGCGAAGAATCTTATCTTTTGGCTTTAAAGCATAAAGAAATAGTAGGTATAGCCTAAGCTTTAATTAACATAATGAAATTAAACCCAAGATTCCTCCTA
>CAZRYA010000181.1:0-4010 GCA_964604235.1 uncultured Tissierellaceae bacterium
CGATTTTTATTACTCTGAGACCTTTACCATAGTTGGTCTTATTACTTTATCATTAAGTTTATAACCTGTTTGCAATTCTTCAATAACAATATTTGGCTCAAGGCCTTCTACCTCTTCTTTAAATACTGCATGGTGATAATTTGGATCAAATGCTTCATCTAAAGCTTGAATTTCTTCTACATTATGCTTCTTAAGAATCTCTTTAAAAGAATTATAGGTTAATTCAACGCCCTTATAGAATCCACTTTCCTTATCTTCCTCAGATGCCAAAGCCCTTTGAAAGTTGTCCAATGTTGGCAACATATCCACAACAAATCCCTCTATTGCAAATGCAACAGTGGTTTCTTTCTCTTTCTCTTTCCTTCTCTTAAAATTTTGAAACTCTGCCTGCAGTCTAAGGTACTGGTCTTTAACCTGGTTTAATTCATCTGATACTTCAGAAGCTTTTTCTTCCTCTATGTTTTCTTCTATATCTTCTACTTCTTCTGTATTTTCTTCTTCAATATTCAAGTCCTTATCCTCCATTTAATCACCCCTTAAATTATATACCCACATTTATATCATAGTGGAGATTATTTCATTAATATTTCTTGAAAATATATCTATTGTTTTAATTAAATTTACATAATCCATACGAGTTGGACCAACAATACCGATTTTTCCAATAGTCTTGTCTCCCAACCTATAAGTAGTCGTAATAATGCTACTATCTTTCATCTCTTCGTATTCATTTTCACTACCAATAATTATTTCAATTTCATTTCCTATATTAGTAGTCAGTAAATCCACCATTAACTCCTTATTTTGTATAAAATTAATAATAGACTTAGCCTTATCTAAATCTCTATATTCCGGAAAATTTAATATCTTGGTAATTCCATCTGAATAAACATTTACATCTCTTATATCATTAAATGCCTTATTGATAACTGGAATGAAATCATCTAAAAGCTCCTTATGTTCAGGCAAATCCCTAAAAATATCTAACTTTATCCCAGCCATAATTTCATCTATTGTAAACCCAACAAATCTATCATTTAGTATATTGGTTAATATAAGCATTTCATCTTCACTTATATCCCTACTTGTCTTTATAACAAAATTTTTAATAATACCAGAGTTGGTAACAATTACCATCAAAACCTCACGCCTATCAATTGCCATTAATTGTAATTTCTTCAACCTAGTTTCATCTAACTTTGGTGAAAGGGCTAAAGCTGTATAACTTGTTAGCTTGGATAAGGCTCTGGCAGACTCCTCTATAATATCCTCTAGCTCCATAGACTGTGTCAATAAAACCTCTTCTAGCTTATCCTTAAAATCCAAATCCAAGTCTGGCCTCTTTAACTTAAGGATTTCATTTACATATAATCTATAAGCCTTGTCAGACGGAACCCTTCCTGCTGAAGAATGGGGCTTATTTAAATAGCCTTGATCTTCTAAGTCTGACATCTCATTTCTAATAGTAGCAGAACTTACTCCTAAATCATAATCCTTTGATATGGTCCTTGACCCTATTGGCTCTGCCGTTATAATGTGAGAGTTGATTATAGCATAGAGAACTTGTAACTTTCTGCTATCTAACATATTTCTCACCTCTATTTTCTTTTTGTTAGCACTCTTTAATGTCGAGTGCTAATTGCTACAATACTAAATTTATCATGTTTTTATTTTTTTGTCAAGAGATTTTTTTATTTCATGTAAAAATCTAATTCTACTTGATTACTAAGGTCTAGCCCCCTCTTAGTTAGTCTCAAGTAGTCATCCTTTATTTCTATTAAACCTGCCCTTAAGTTTTTTTCCACTGGTTGATTATAATACTCCTCTAGGTCAAGTTTAAACCTCTTGTAAAATTCACCTAAGCTTATTCCCTTAGTCTTTCTTAAACCAAGTATTATGACTTCTTTCATTTCATCTTCAAAACTTATCTCTTCCATTATATCTATAGGTTTTTTCCCTAATTGAATCCTATCGATATAATCACTCATGGAATCTACATTTCCATATCTCATCCCTCTATAGTTAGAATGACTACTATTTCCAAATCCTATATAGTCTTTTACATTCCAATAGACTAAATTATGGTAGGATTCTTTTCCTGGCTTGGCAAAATTAGAAATTTCATATTGCCTATAGCCATTTTTTTCCAATAGGTCTACTATAGTATAGTACATTTCCCTTTCCCCGACCTCATCAGGAAAATTCAAGTCTAATTTATTGTCTAAATCGTATAGGTGAGTACCTTCTTCTAGGATTAAACTATAATAAGATATATGGTCAGGACCTAGGCTAATAGCCTCTTTTAAGTTGTCTCTAATATGGCTTATTGTCTCATTAGGAAGTCCAAATATAAAATCCATACTTATATTTGTAAAGCCTACTTGTCTTAAAATTTCATAGGACCTTATAACTTCATTCCTGCTGTGAATCCGGCCTATACTTTTTAATATAGGGTCATTAAAACTTTGGGCTCCCATACTTATCCTATTTACTCCAGCCCGCCTATAGGCCCTAGCTTTTTCCATATTAATTGTTCCAGGATTAAGCTCTAAACTTATTTCAGCCTCCCTATGAATATTTAAGTTATCCCTCAAATACTTCATAATATCTTCTATATATTTACTATCTATAGAGGATGGGGTTCCTCCTCCAAAAAAAATTGACTTAATCCTATAGGCTTTTATTTCACTTATATAAAAATCCATTTCTTTAAATAAAGACTCAATATACTTAGGGATTTTATCATTGGCATTTCCGTAAGATGCAAAGTCACAATAGTAGCACTTGCTTTTACAAAATGGTATATGAATATAGATTGATAATTTTTTCATAATTTCCTCCTATAAATAAATGCACACCTTAAGGTGTGCATAATATTTTAATCTTCATCATATTTTAAGACAGTTAAAAATGCTTCCTGAGGAACTTCAACTGAACCTATTTGTCTCATTCTCTTCTTACCTTCTTTTTGCTTTTCTAGTAATTTTTTCTTTCTTGAAATATCTCCACCATAACATTTTGCAAGTACATCCTTCCTAAGGGCCTTAATGGTTTCACGAGCTATTATTTTAGACCCTATTGAAGCCTGAAGTGGTACAGCAAATTGATGTCTAGGTATTACTGTCCTTAACTTATCAACTATACTTCTACCTCTCTCATAGGCCTTTTCCTTATGGACTATTAGTGAAAAGGCATCTACCAATTCCCCATTTATAAGGGTATCTAACTTAACCAGTTCCGCCTGTTCATATCCCTTAAGTTCATAGTCAAATGAAGCATAACCTCTAGTTTTTGATTTTAAAGCATCAAAAAAGTCATATATAACCTCATTTAGTGGAAGTTCGTAGTGAAGCACCACCCTAGTTTCCTCTAGGTACTCCATATCAATAAACCTTCCCCTCTTGTCTTGGCATAGTTCCATTATAGTCCCTACATAGGTTGTTGGCGTCATAATACTGGCCTTTACTATTGGCTCTTCCATATAGTCTATTTCTGCCACTGGTGGTAGATTAGATGGGTTCTGAATCTCTAAAACCTGACCATCACTTTTTATAACATTGTATATTACAGATGGAGCTGTAGTTATAATGTTTAAATCAAATTCTCTCTCCAATCGCTCTTGGATTATTTCCATGTGTAGAAGACCTAAGAATCCACACCTAAACCCAAATCCTAAAGCTACAGAAGACTCTGCTTCAAAATCAAGGGCTGCATCATTTATCTTAAGCTTTTCAAGAGCCTCTCTTACCGTATTAAAGTCTTCACCTTCTGCTGGATATATACCACAATATACCATTGGAACAACCTCTTTATAACCTGGAAGTGGTTCTTCTGTTGGATTTTCAGCATAGGTTATAGTGTCACCTACTGTTGCATCTCCAATTGTTTTAATGCTGGCTGTAACGTAGCCAACTTCTCCTGCTGCCAATTGCTTCAGCGGCATATGTCCAGAAGTATTTACTCCAACTTCCACAACTTCATATACCTTTCCAGTTGCCATCATCTTTATC
>CAZRYA010000182.1:0-3988 GCA_964604235.1 uncultured Tissierellaceae bacterium
AACTGGGCAGGGTCATCCTGGTATTTCTTAAGATATATAGATCCTGATAATAGTCAGGCTTTTGCTTCAAAAGAGAAGTTAGATTACTGGACTCCAGTAGATTGGTACAATGGGGGAATGGAGCATACTACTCTACACTTGTTATATTCAAGATTCTGGCACAAGTTTTTCTATGATATTGGTTTAGTTCCTACAGCAGAGCCATTTAAAAAGCGTACAGCCCATGGAATGATCCTAGGGGAAGGAAATGTGAAAATGTCTAAATCCTTAGGAAATGTAATTAATCCATCTGTAATTGTAGACGAATATGGGGCAGATACACTTAGGACCTATGAAATGTTTATAGGGGATTTTGAAAAATCAGCTGCCTGGTCAGAAAATGGTGTTAGGGGATCTAGAAGGTTCTTAGATAGGGTTTGGAAGTTACAAGATATAATTGTAGATGGTGAAGGATATACAAAAGAACTAGAAGCCAGTATCCATAAAACAATAAAGAAAGTAACTGAAGACTTTGAAAGCCTTAAGTTCAATACAGGAATAGCTGCCTTAATGTCTCTTTCAAATGAGTTTAATGATTTTGCTAGTATAACAAGAGATGATCTTAGAACTTATCTAATGTTATTAAACCCAGTAGCACCTCATATAACTGAGGAAATATGGGAAGCTCAAAATCTAGGTGGATATTTATTTGATTATACTTGGCCAAGTTTTGATGAATCAAAGACTATCGATGATGTTATACAAATGCCAATTCAGATAAATGGAAAGGTAAGGGGAACTATTGAAATAAATGTAGATGATTCCCAAGAAGAAATCAGAAGAAAAGTGGAATCAGATGAAAATGTAAGTAAACATTTAATAGGAAAGACGATTGTAAAAGAAATATTTATACCAGGAAAAATTTACAATATAGTTATAAAATAATAAAAATATAATTGGAAAGAAATATCTTAAATTAAGATGGTGGGAAGAATCAGGTTATAATTAACTGGTCCTTCCCATTTTTATATTTTAAAATAATCTACAAGTAAAGTTAGATTTAGACAAGTAAATATTTTTTATCTTATAAGGGGTAGAAAATATACATTGGATTGACACAAATTATTTACACCAAGGAACTATTTATTGTATTGCCAATAATAGGTAGATAGGCTGAATATTAGGACGAATAAACTAAAAAATTAGTAGTAGGAGTGATTAAATGAATATGTTATTGGGACTAATATTAGGATTATTCTTAGGCTTGGTCTTAACATATGTATATAAAGTAAGTGTAATGAGGGATTATGAAGACTTAATAGAAGCAAAAGACAATTTAATCAAATCTTATGAAGAATATTTTAAATTAATAGAAAGCGAACAGATGAAAGAGGATAAAAAACTCTTAGAAGAGAATATAAAACTAATAGATTTATTAAATGATGAGATAAAATAGACTTAATTAATAGATAATAACATTTTGTTTTATCTACCTATAATTGGTACAAGATTGAGAGAACTGAATTAAAACAAATCTAAACTAGGGGTTAGTATGAATTATTTTAATGGGCTTATATGTCCAAGATTACTTTAAAATTCATTTTTATATGGTACAATTTATTTAAAACTATATATTAAGTAAAGAGGAGAATTTTAATGAGAATAGGTGAATTTGTAAAAAAACATAATACAACCCATGATACTATAAGGCACTATATAGATATGGGACTTTTGACAACTGAAAAACTTGGAGGACATTATAAGTTTACCAATAGGGATAGCAAAGAATTCCAGGATATAATGGATTTAAAATCTATGGGTTTTTCCTTGTTAGAAATTCAAGAACTCTTGTGTTACAAAAGACTAGCTGGTTCTACCAGTATTGAATTCAAAAATTATTATGTTAACTTATTAAATTTGAGAAGGGCAAACGTAGAAGAAAGTTTAAAAGAATATTATAATCAGAGAGAAATAATTAATACTAGCTTGAAAGATAATGAACTAGAAGATAAACATATTTTAAATCTAGGGCTTCCCCTAGAAGCTACTGGTTTATTAGCTTGTCCCAATTGTAATTTTGATATGGTACTCACAAATGGAAAAGTTGAAAATAACATGATTATAGAAGGAAATTATACTTGTAATTGTGGTTTTAATTTTACAATAGAAGAGGGTATATTAATTGTTGAAAAAGATATAGCTAGGAAATATATAAATGGTAAACCTATGGTTACTAAAAAAGAGTTTTTAAAGTTGGCTTCTCCAAAGTTTATTAATTTTCATCATATGGGTATGAATAAAATTTTAGATTATACTCTAGATAAGTCTAAAGATGCAAGTTATTTATTAGAATTAGATACTTGTGTTGGTTTTTTTCTTATGGAATATATAAATCATATACCTAAGGACTTAACTTATATTATGGTTTGTTCAGATAAAAACAGAATATTAAATATTAAAAAAAGTTTGGAATTAAAATACAGCCACAGAAATTTTATATTTTTGTGTTCAAGTATAGAAAGTTTACCCTTAAAAAAAGAGTCAATAGATATTATAGTAGATCATGGTTTGGTTAGTAGGTATGATTATAAGGAGGATAAGGATAGGATTGAGAAAATATTTAGTCCATTAAAAAGTAGGGGGCTCTTAATAGGAAGCTATAATTATTTTTCTGATAAAACTCATTTAAATACAGACCAATATAAGATTTATAGTAAAGAATATCAAGAGGAAAGGCTAAAATCTATAGGGTTTATATTAGAAAATAGGAAAGATATTGGACCTGTAGTTGAGAATAACAATTACAACTTAGAAATTAGAAATAAAGAGCTATACATGAACATATATATGGGACATGTAGTAAAAAAGGAAAGCTTGGCCTAACCCAAGCTTTCCTTTTATTTTTATCTAATAAGCTATAAAAACATAATATTTAACAATTGACCTTGATTTAACCCCATGGAATAAACTATAGATAGTTAAATATAAATCAAACAAGGAGGAATAAAGTTGAAATTTAGAAAAAGTATAATAATATTATTATTGGTGACTTTAATTGTAGGACTTGTAGCTTGTAAAAAAAATGATAATTCAGGAGAAAAGCTAGCAGGTTTAAATCCAGGTACCTATGAGGCTATTGGTAAAGGAAATAATGGGGATATTTTAGTTGAGGTAAGTTTTGATCAAGAATCAATACTAGACGTTAAAGTAAAAGATCACAATGAAACAGAGGGTATTGGGAATAAACCAATAGACCTACTACCCCTACAAATAGTTGAAAATCAAAGTATTTTAATAGATACTATTGCAGGGGCTACTATGACTTCTAATGGAATTTTAGAAGGAGTTAAAGATTGTATACTGCAAGCTGGTGGTAAAGTTGAAAACTTTGAAAAAGAACTAGATAAAATAGGTAAAAAATCAGAGAAAGAGCTTACAACAGATATACTTGTAATTGGAGGTGGAGGTACTGGACTTTCTGCTGCAGCTTCTGCTAAAGAAAATGGGGCTAGTGTAATAGTTTTGGAAAAACTAGCTAATGTAGGTGGTTCAACAGCCTTATCAGGAGGAGGGATTTCCGCAACTGGAACTAGATTTCAGAAAGAATTAGGAATAGAAGACAGTAAGGACTTATGGAAGGACTTATGGATGAAACGCCAAGCAACTAGTAATCCAAAAAGCATCTATCCTGATTATGAAAGAGTAGATAAGTTTATGGATCAAGCAGTGGATACTACTCATTGGTTAGTTGATAAAATAGGACATAAATACTCCAGTGTTGAGGGTTTTGGATTTGACCCCTTTCCTAGATTACATTTTCCTGAAGGTGGAATGGGAAGTGTAATAACAGGAAACATAGAAAATTACTTAAAGGAAAACTCTGTAGATATATTAACAGAAACAGAAGCCAAGGAATTAATAATAGATGAAAAGGGAAGAGTAGTAGGAGCAATTGCAGAAGATAGAGAAAATATATTTAAAATCACTGCAAAAAAAGTAATATTAGCTT
>CAZRYA010000183.1:0-3987 GCA_964604235.1 uncultured Tissierellaceae bacterium
GATTCAACCATAAGGGATACATCTAAGTCTAAATCATCTATAAATTTTTCTTCATCTATATCTATTTTAAAAGGTATTATACTAATATCCATCCTAGTCCTTAATTCTTCTGATAAATCACAACTACTATCTGCCATTATCTTAAATTTCATCTAATCACCTCTTATCCTAATTTTGACTCAATAAAATTGGCCAATTCTCTAGCAATTGTTTCGATTCCATTATCTACCTTAGCTTCTATCATAACTCTAACTAAAGGTTCTGTACCTGAAGGCCTTATTAAAACCCTACCTTGACCATTAAATATATCCTCCACTCTTGCAATTTCTTCCCTTATCTCTTGGTTATCCATAAAATTATATTTTAAATGATTTTTCACTTTAGCATTTACTAAAACTTGTGGGTAATCTTCTACTACAGTATTTAACTCAGACAACTTATCTTCACTTTGGTCCATAACTTCCAGAAGATGCAAGCCAGTTGCTAGTCCGTCTCCTGTTGTATTGTAGTCTAAAAAGATTATATGACCTGACTGTTCCCCTCCTAAAGAATATCCCTTCTCCAGCATTTCTTCTAAGATGTACCTATCTCCCACTTTTGTCTTAACTATTTCCATCTGATTCTTTTTTAAGTACTCATCAAGTCCCATGTTGGTCATGACAGTGCCTACTATGGTTTCTTTATTTAATTTACCCTTGTTTTTTAAATAGCTACCACATATTGCCAAAATATGGTCTCCATCTATTATATTCCCTTCTTCATCACAGGCTATAATCCTATCTCCGTCTCCATCAAATGATATCCCTATATCAGCCCCTTGAGATTTTACTAGTTCTACTATCATATCTGGATTAGTTGAACCACAATTTTGGTTGATATTCATTCCATTAGGCTCTGTATTTATAGCTATAAGTTGGCCACCTAGTTCTTCTATTATCTTAGGTCCAATTTCATACAAGGCTCCATTTCCACAATCCATGGCTACTTTTTTCCCACTTAGGTCTAGGGGGATACTGGTTTTTAAATAGTCTATATAGTCCCTTCCCCCATTAAAATTATAAGTTGAACTTCCCAACTTATCTTTTGTTGGCCTATAGTCTAGTTCATCTCCAGAAAGAATTTTATTTTCTATTTCCTCTTCTTGTTCATCCCTTAACTTAAAGCCCTTTTCATTAAATATTTTAATCCCATTATACTCACCTGGATTATGGGATGCAGATATTACAATTCCGCCATCAGCCTTATAATGCCTAATTAAATAGGCCACTGCTGGTGTAGGAACAACTCCCAATATAACAGTATCAATTCCAACAGAATTTAGACCTGCTACTAAGGCTGCTTCTAACATAGGTCCTGAATACCTAGTATCTCTTCCTATTAATATAGTCTTTTTACTCCCACCAACATTTAAAGTATAACCACCTATTCTACCAACCTTATAGGCCAACTCCGGTGTTAAATCTTCATTGGCAATACCTCTTATGCCATCAGTTCCAAACAATTTACTCATATTTACACTCCTATCCTAGAGGAAATTCCTCTTTTGCAATATTTATTAATGTTTCTATATCATTTAAATCTTTATCCTCTAAAACTAGTTCATAAAGATAGTCCAAAATCTGTCCCACTATTACTCCTTCTTTATACCCTATATTTATTAAATCCCTTCCATTTATATTCATTTGCCTTTTATTATAAACTTCTCGGCCTTGTAAAATATCTTGAATTATAATCCTTTTATTATTTAAATCTTCTTCCAATACCTGTAAATCTATATTTTTACTCCCCTTAGAATCTGCCAAGGTTATTTTAAATAAATCTTCAATATCTTCACCAAAGATATTCATAAGTTTTTTTATGCCCTTCCTAGCAATGTCTCCATTTAAAGCCATATGCCTCCTAATAAGAAGCTCAACTTTATCTATTATATACCTAGGAGTATTTAACCTTTCAAGGATTTCCCTACTCATTAGGCTACCTAATTTATCGTGACCATAAAAGTGACCAATATCATCTTCGTCTATGGTAAACGTTCTAGGCTTTCCTATATCATGTAATAAGGCTGCTAACCTTAGGTGGATCACTGGCTCTATATTATCTACTACATCTAGAATATGATTAAAAACATCCTTATTATGGTATGGGTTCTGCTGATAGAAATCATAGGTTGCTTCTAACTCCGGTATTATCATAGGAAGGATTCCACTTTCTCTCAAAAGTCTAATCCCCTTACTAGGCTTATCTGATAGCAAAATCTTAAAGAACTCTTCTCTTATCCTATCTGGGCTTATATCTCCTAATCCATACCTATTATTTATGCATTCCTTCCAGGTTTCTTCCTCTATTGTGAAGTCTAGACTTGCACTAAATCTAATACATCTTAAAACCCTTAAGTAGTCTTCTGAAAACCTTTCACTGGGTTTTCCAATAGTTCTAATTATACCCATATTTAAATCCTCTAAGCCATTAAATAGATCTATTAGGCCCTCATCCTTATTAAAGGCCATAGAATTAATTGTAAAATCTCTTCTCTTTAAATCCATTTCTAAATTTTTTGTATAGATGACCCCTTTAGGTTTCCTTCCATCTTGGGACTCTAAATCTATCCTAAAACTAGTTATCTCAATATTATTTTCCCCAATATTGACAACTATGGTCCCATACTCCTTTCCAATATCAATGGTCTTAAAATCTTTAAACACATCTATAATTTCATCTGGACTTGCATCTGTTGTAATATCAAAGTCAACAGGTTCTTTTTTTAAACAATAATCTCTAACAGCTCCACCTACAATATATGCCCTATAACCTCTTTCACTTAATTTATCTAAGGCTATATTTATATACTCTGGAATTATTTCTTCCATATACTCACTCCAATATCTATCTTACTAAAATTACGGGTAATAGCCTATCTTAAGTCTACTAATGTAAAGCTACTACAATTCATTAAATTTAAAGCTTACTAAATATGTATTATTATACCACTTAAAGCAAAACTTTTTCATAAACATATCCTAATAAAAACTCATCAGGAGCCCTCTGTAGAATATACCTGTTTAGTTTACCTTTGTTTATTGTATCATTATGAAATAATCTCGTCTACATTTCTAGTTGGTTTTTATAATATCTAAGTTTAAAATTACATCATCACATTTTATAATTTTTCTATAGCTAAGATTTTTTAAACTTCAATAGCCTAAAACTAAAAAGCCTGTCAATTTAAGAACTTAAATTGACAGGCTTTTTTATCTTAAGCTAAAACCTTAGCTTGTTCTCTTACTGCTTCTGCACCTTTTTCCATAGCCTCTTTGTTTATCGGTAGGAAATGGGCCTTATTAGATCCAAATACCTCTTTAAAAGCATCCCCTAAAACTGTATCTACTGATACAACCTTACTAGCTTCCAAATAAGCACCTAACATAACCATATTGGCTATTTTAGGATTGCCCAGACTATTAGCTATATCGTTTGCTGGTATATAAAATACATTTATATCCTGCCTATCTGATTTAGCATCTATTAATGAACTATTAACCAATAGATTTCCGCCTTTTCTAACTAGGGGTTCAAATTTAGCAAAAGCCGGCCTAGTCATTACTATTGCTGAAGTAGAGTCTATTACCACTGGAGAACCAACTGGGTCTGTAGAAATTATAACGCTACAGTTGGCAGTTCCTCCCCTCATCTCTGGCCCATAAGAAGGTAACCAAGAAACTTTTTTATTCTCTCCCATTCCTGCATAAGTAAGAAGCTGACCTATAGCCATTACTCCTTGACCTCCAAAACCTGCAATGATTAATCTCTCTTCCATCTTACTCATCCTCCCCAGGTCTTCTAAAGTTTCCAAGTGGATAATAAGGTATCATGTTTTCTTCTAGCCAATTCATAGCTTCTGGAGCTGTTAATCCCCAGTTAGTTGGACATGTTGATAATACTTCAACTATACCGAAGCCTTCTCCATCTATTTGAGCTTGGAAACATTCT
>CAZRYA010000184.1:0-3947 GCA_964604235.1 uncultured Tissierellaceae bacterium
TCTAGATTAATAGATAGACCTATAAGACCTTTGTTTCCAGAAGGATATAGAAATGATGTACAGGTTATAGCTACTGTCTTATCAGTGGATCAAGACTATTCACCAGAAATTGCAGCTATGATAGGATCTTCTATAGCTCTTAGTATATCAGATATACCATTTGATGGTCCAACGGGCTCAGTTAATGTAGGCATGATAGGAGATAAGTTTATAATAAACCCTAATCTTGAAGAAAGAGCAGAATCATCAATCTATATAACTGTATCAGGTACTAAAGATGCTATTATGATGGTTGAAGCAGAGGCTAATATTATTCCAGAGAAAGTTATACTTTTTGGACATGAAGAGATAAAAAGAATTTGTAGTTTTATTGATGGAATAGTAGAAGAAATAGGAAAAGAAAAGAAAGACTATGAAGTATTTTTACCAGATGCTTCTTTAAGAGATAAGATAGAGGATTTTGGATGTGAAAGTTTAGTTGCAGCTATAAATACTGTTGAGAAACAAGAGAGAGAAGAAAAAATAGAGGCGGTAAAGGAAGACATTAAAGTTTTTTATGAAGAAAACTTGTCAGAAGAGTATCCAGAACAAATGAAGGCAGTAAAAGAAATAATAGAAGATATAATTAAGCATGAGGTTAGAAGGCGTATTGTAGAAGAAGGAGTAAGGCCAGACAATAGGAAAACGGATGAAATAAGAAAAATTACTTCAGAAGTTGGATTATTACCAAGAGCCCATGGTTCAGGTTTATTTACAAGGGGTCAAACTCAAGTCTTAACAGTGGCAACTTTAGGTGTAGCAAGCGATGCTCAAACTATTGATGGGCTAGGTGAGGAAGAAAGTAAAAGATATATGCACCACTATAACTTTCCACCATATTCAGTTGGTGATACAAGACCAATGAGAAGTCCTGGCAGAAGGGAAATAGGACACGGAGCCCTAGCAGAAAGAGCTCTATTACCTGTAATACCTTCTCAAGAAGATTTCCCATATACTATTAGACTTGTTTCTGAGGTATTGAGTTCAAATGGATCTTCATCACAAGCTAGTGTGTGTGGTAGTACTTTATCTTTGCTAGATGCGGGAGTTCCTATTAAAGCTTCAGTTGCAGGTATTGCAATGGGACTAATTAAAGAAGGAGATAAGCTAGCAGTTCTTTCAGATATTCAAGGTTTAGAAGACCATTTAGGTGATATGGACTTTAAGGTTGCAGGAACCAGAGAAGGAGTAACAGCTATTCAGATGGATATAAAAATATCTGGAATAGACAGGTCAGTTTTAGAAGAGGCCCTGGAAAGAGCCCTAGTTGGAAGAATGCATATATTGGATAAAATGGCTGAATCAAGGACAACTCCTAGGGAAGAGTTATCTAAATATGCACCTAGAATTTACACTATGAATATCAATCCTGATAAAATTAGAGATATAATTGGACCAGGTGGTAAGGTTATAAACAAGATAATTGAAGAAACTGGTGTAAAAATAGATATAAACGATGATGGAACTGTATTTATAGCAGCTGTTGATGGAGAAGGTGGAAACAAGGCTATTAAGATGATAGAAGATATAGTTAAAGAGGTTGAAGTTGGTGATGTTTATCTAGGTAAGGTAACTAGAATAATGACATTTGGTGCCTTTGTAGATGTCTTAAATGGAAAAGAAGGACTAGTTCACATATCTAATATATCAAAAGAGAGAATTAATAAGGTTGAAGATGTTCTTTCTGTAGGAGATGAGATCCTTGTAAAGGTAATGGAAATAGATAAGCAAGGAAGAATAAATCTTTCAAGAAAAGTAATGTTGGAAGATGAAGAGGAATCCCCAGCTACAACAGAAGAAGTAGAAGCTAAGGATAAAGAATAAGATTAATGCATGAACCAGAAAAGGTTCATGTTTTTATTTGATTAATATCATAATAAATGTTATCATAAATGACAAGTGATTAATTGGTAACTCTTCTAGCCTTATTATGTTATAATAATTATATAAATACATGGGGGGAAACTAATGAACAAAAAGAAAAAGAAAAACAAATCAAAAGCAAAAACGCCTATAGACTTATTAACTATATTAAGCATTATAGGGGTTTTTTCAGGAATTATATTCATACTTAGTATATTCGGCTTTAAAATGGGCTTAGTTGGATTTGTAATTAGGAATACTGCATTTTTCATAATGGGTATGGGTGCTTATTTTTTTCCATTTTCCTTAATTTTAATATCTGGCTTATACCTGCTTGACAAAAAGAGATTTAAAAACACAATAATCTTAGTGGGGATTTTATTTTTTATAAGTTTAGTAATATTTGATGGTTTGAATCCAGCAGAAGTAGGATTTATATCAAGATTTGAAAATATGATAATTTTATCTAAAATGGGTAAAGGTGGAGGATTTATAGGCTTTATATTGGGCTTTATATTCTATAAGCTACTTGGCGTTTTAGGTACTTATATTGTTATGTTTGGGATTTCTTTTGTGAGTATTGTCTACTTGCTTAATATTAATGTTAAGGAAAAATTCATGAACTTAATGGAGGGAATAAAGCTTAAATATAAGGAATTCAAAAACAATAAGGAGATAGGATCTAAAAAAGAAGAGGGGACGAGTCATGTAAAAATAACGACTAAACCTGACCAAGAGGAAAAAGATCTTATAGACGGAGAGTCTAAAAGTAATATAATAGAATTTAAAGATTATAGGGATAATAAAGAAGCTAAGGAAAAACCAGTAGAAACCAATGAATTAAAAGAGAATAATAAAAATTCAAGTGTACTTCCTCCTATAGACTTGCTTTTAGATAGGGAAAATACTAAGTCTAATTTAGATGAAGAAATACAGGACAAGGTAGAAAAGATAGAGACCACAATGATGAATTTTGGAATTGAAGCAAAAATAAACAATGTAAATGTTGGACCAACTATAACTTGTTATGAGCTTGAGCCATCACCAGGAATAAAACTAAATAAAATAGTTTCCCTAAGTGATAATATAGCTATGGCTTTGGCTTCTTCGGACATAAGAATAGAAGCGCCAATTCCTGGTAAGTCTGCAGTTGGTATAGAAGTACCAAATAAGTCTAAGGATATGGTAAGTCTTAAAGAAATTATTAGGTCTAAAGAGTTTATTGAGGATACTAGTATTATCCCTTTGGCTTTAGGAAAAGATGTAAGTGGGAATGTAATAGTATCCTCAATGGAAAAGATGCCACACTTGTTAATAGCAGGTGCAACAGGGTCTGGTAAATCTGTTTGTATAAATACTATTCTTATGAGCATCCTATATAAATCTACTGCTGAAGATGTTAAAATAATGCTTATAGATCCTAAGATAGTTGAACTCAGCATATATAATGGAATACCCCATCTAATGTATCCAGTTATTACTGATCCTAGAAAGGCATCTAATGCTCTTAAGGGTGCAGTTAATATAATGGAAGAAAGGTATAATTTGTTTGCAGAACATAGTGTTAGGGATATTAAATCTTATAATGAAAAAAACAAAGAAGATAAGATGGCCCATATTTTAATTGTAATTGATGAGTTGGCAGACTTAATGATGACTGCTGCTAAAGAAGTTGAAGATTATATATGTAGACTTGCCCAGAAAGCAAGAGCTGCTGGTATACATTTAATAGTGGCGACTCAAAGACCTTCAGTTGATGTAATAACTGGTACTATAAAGGCTAATATACCTTCAAGAATATCTTTTGCTGTATCTTCACAAATTGACTCTAGGACGATTTTAGATATGCAAGGGGCTGAGAAATTATTAGGTCAAGGAGACATGTTGTTTTATCCATCCTTTTATTCTAAACCTAAGAGGATTCAAGGGGCTTTTGTATCTGACCAAGAGGTTGAAAAAGTTGTTAATTTTTTAAAGCTTGAAGAGGAAATATTATACGATTCTAGTTTAGAAGATGTAATAGAGATAAAAGTAGACGAGATAGA
>CAZRYA010000185.1:0-3946 GCA_964604235.1 uncultured Tissierellaceae bacterium
CATCTACATCATCAAATCTAAAGGTCCTACCTGCCGATATAATTCTAAGTGGAGCTCCCAACTCCTTCATAGCCCTGATTTGAACTGGTGATGTATGAGTTCTTAAGAGAATATCTTTATTTATATAAAAAGTATCTGAAAAATCTCTTGATGGGTGATTTTCTGGTGAATTTAAGGCATCAAAGTTATTTTCAACTGTTTCTATCTCTGGTCCAATTACTACTGAAAATCCCATACTTACAAATAGGTCCTCTAATTCTTCTACTGTTTGAAGCAGGGGATGTCTATGGCCTAAATCCTTCTTGTGAGACTTCATGGTTACATCTATTTTTTCCTTATTTATTCTCTCTCTTTTTACTGCCTCTTTCAGGCTTTCTTTTAGTTCATTTATTGCCTTTTCAATTTCTTCTCTTACTTCATTGGCATATTGTCCTATTACAGGTCTTTCTTCTGCAGATAGTTTACCCATCTCCCTAAGTACACCTGTAAGCTCTCCCTTTTTACCTAAATACTTAACCCTAAGTTCTTCTAGGTTTTCTAGATTTTCTATCTGATCAATATTTGCCAATGCAAGTTCTTTTATTTTCATTAACTTTTCTTTCATTTCACTACTCCTTTATCATATTTTATCTATAATAATATGACCCTTAAAGACCATAAATTGACTATTCTTTTAATTATAGCATTTAGCCTATCAAAACTCAAGAAATATCAGTGTTTAAGGTACTTCCATACATTATTATCGATCCAGCTATAGCTGCATTTAAAGATTCTACCTTTCCATGCATGGGTATTTTTATGAAGTCATCTGATATTTCTTCTAATTGGCTGGATATACCCTTAGATTCGTTCCCTATGGTAATTATTATACCCTTTTGCAGGATGGGCTTTAAATCAGTTTTTCCCTCTAAAGATGTTGATACAACCCTCATACCCCTAGCCTTTAATCCAAGCAAATCCTCATAGTCCATATTATGTAAAGGGACCCTAAAAATAGACCCCATGGTACTCCTAACAACTTTTTCATTATAAGCATCTACTGTTCCCTCTCCTAAGATAACCCCCGACATATTAAAGGCCTCAGCAGACCTAATAATAGTTCCCAGATTACCAGGATCCTGAAGCCCATCTAAAAATATATATCTTCCATCTACATCAATCTCTTCTCTAGCATAAGTTTTTATCCCCACTATTGCCATAATTCCTTGGGGGCTTTCAGTATCTGAAATTTCATTAAATAACTTACTGGCCACTAGGTATACATTTTTTTCTATATTGTATTTAGCCACTTGACTAAAATCAAAATCTTCACTTACTAGGATAGTCCTTATGTCCTCTCCACCTAAAATAGCTTCTTCTACCATCTTTATACCTTCTACCTTAAACAAGGCTTTATTAACCCGTTCTTTCTTCTTTGATAGAAGTCGTACTTCTTTTAAAACTTGATTGTTCTTGCTCTTTATTTCTATCATTTATCATCCGCCATTTCAGCTTCTAGCCTTGCCACATCTCCAACATTGCCTACTATAACCAATATATCATTCTTCTCAACTATATCATTTTTTGTTGGAGATACTTTTATTTCCTTATCCTTCTTAATAGCTATTACATTAACAGAGTATTTACTTGGTATACTTATTTCTTCCAAAGTCTTATCATACCAATCCTCAATAGCAGCAACTTCTATTACACTGTATTCTGGAGATAGCTCTATAAAGTCTAAAATGTTAGTAGATGCCAAGTTATGGGCCAACCTAAGTCCCATGTCTTTTTCTGGTAAAACTACCCTATCTGCACCAATTTTATACAATATCCTAGCATTTACTTCTGATTGAGCCTTAGATATTACCTTTTTAACCCCAAGTTCTTTTACTATCAAGGTTGCTAGTACTGCTGCTTCTAGGTCAGATCCTATAGCTACAACTGCCACATCAAAATTGCTTATTCCTAAGCTCCTTAAGACTTTTTCATCAGTTATATCTGCTTGAACCGCATAAGTTACATCATCAGAAATCTCTTGTATTACTTCTTCCGAACTATCTATTGCCAAAACTTCATGTCCCAATGAATAAAGTGTTTTTCCTACTGCCATCCCAAACCTTCCACAACCTATAATTACAAATGATTTCAATATTTTCTCCCCCTATCCTACTAGTACGTTACCTTCACTATACCTATAGCTTTGATTTTTTGCCTTTGAAGCAAATGCAAAGGCCATAGTAAGTGGACCCACTCTTCCAGCGTACATAGTAAGTGATATTATTATTTTTCCTATTACACTTAAATTTGATGTTATACCTCTTGTAACCCCTACTGTTGCAAATGCTGAGGTGGTTTCAAATAGTATATCCAAAAATCCAAACTCTTCAGTTAAAGTTAGAACAAATGAAACCATCATAATAAGTCCCATGGAGACCATTACAATAGCCAATGCCCTAAATATTATATCCGTATTAACTCTCTTTTTAAAGGCTACAACATCCCTCTCCCCTCTTATTACTGATAGGGTAGTAAGCATTAAAACTCCAAAAGTAGTGGTTTTAATACCACCTCCAGTGGATCCTGGAGATCCTCCTATAAACATTAAAATTATCATAACGAAGGCAGTAGTATCATAAATTTTACTCAAGTCTACAGAACTAAATCCCGCTGTCCTGGTTATAACCGACTGAAAAAACGATGCTAATAACTTGTCCTTGCCTGTCATGTTTTTTATAGTATCAGGATTGGAATCTTCTATAATGAAAAATAAAACCGTTCCAACTAATAGGAGGAATATCGTTATTGTAATTGCCAATTTAGAATGAAGCTGAAGCCTTTTAAAACTCCTCTTCCTCTCTATATCTATATATACAGAAAATCCTAATCCTCCAAGTATTATTAAACTAGATATTGTGAGAACTATAACCGTATCTCCTGCGTACTCAATTATCCCATCTCCAATAATATCAAAACCGGCATTACAAAATGCTGATATAGAATGAAATACAGAAAACCATATTCCCTTTACTAGACCATATTCTGGTATAAATCTAGTTGATAAGAATATGGCACCTATAGATTCTATAGCTAAGGTTGCAAATAAAACATACTTAGTAAGCTTTACTAGTCCTGTCATAGTGTCTTGATTTAATTGTTCTTTTATTATAAGCCTGTCTTTAAATGTTAGCTTCTTACCTAATATTAAAGCCCCTACTGTGGTTATGGTCATAAAACCTAGGCCGCCCATCTGTATTAAGGCTATTATTACAACATGGCCAAAAGTTGACCAAAACTCTTGAGTGTTTACCACTACAAGTCCAGTTACACAAACTGCTGATGACGCTGTGAAAAAAGCATCAATTAAACCTACACTTTCTCCAGTTTTACTAGCTATTGGTAGGTTTAATAACAAGGTTCCGAGTATTATTAAACTGGCAAAACCATAGGCTAAAACCCTTGGTGGATTTATTTTACCACCCTTCTTTTCTCCACTTAACATTTCCATTTCTATCCCCCATATTTATTATAATTACAATCTATGCCTTGATTATAATACATTTAAAACAAAAATAAAAGTTCCCCTTGGGAACTTTTATAAATTAATTAGCTTTTGCGATTTCAACTAATTGTGCAAAACCTTCAGCGTCATGAATTGCCATTTCTGAAAGCATTTTTCTATTAACTTCAATATTTGCTTTTTTAAGTCCATTGATGAACTTGCTGTAACTCATTCCATTTTGTCTAGCAGCTGCATTTATCCTTTGTATCCATAGTTTTCTGAAATCTCTCTTTCTATGTTTACGTCCAACATATGCTCTACTTAATGATTGCATTACTTGGTCATTTGCTGTTTTAAATAATGTAGATTTTGAGCCATAATAACCTTTGGCTTGTTTCAATACCTTTTTATGTCTTTTTTTGGTATTCATACCTCTTTTAACTCTTGCCATCTATAGTACCTCCC
>CAZRYA010000186.1:0-3907 GCA_964604235.1 uncultured Tissierellaceae bacterium
AAGCTACTTCCTATGGAGTAATTTTCACCTCTTCCATCAGGCTTAGTATTCCATCAAGTCTTCAAGCTTAAATTCCCCACTATTGGCATCATATTTAACCCAACTAATTTGTATGGCACCATTGTCCTATTCCTAGCATATCCTCTCTGGTCATAATCTCCTGACCTATCATTAGTATTATTGGCTATGCTTTCTGGTAGTATAGGAATAGTCTTAACAAGCTCTCCACTAAAGCCGGCCCTTATATTAGAATGATTTTCCCTTACAGCTTGGCTACCCACTCCTAAAATATCTTCTGGCTTAAATTCAGATCCTATATTGATTACATTTTTCTTACCTAAATCCATTCTTGTGTTGTTAGAAATATCTTTGTAGCTACTGGTTTCATTTAGCTGGCCCCTAGAATATACCTTATTTCCAACAAACAAAGATCCTTCTAGGTTTATACTGGCAGTTGCCAAAAATCCTGCCCCACTAAGTCCTATAGCTCCACCTCTTTGGTCTACACTTCCATCTTCATGGCCAGCCTGGTTATTTATAAAACTAGAGTTAATTACATTGTTATCCATACTACTAGATCCACCATTTTTAAAAAACTGGATTGCTCCACCAGACCTATTTCCTCCAGATAAACCATAGGCCTTATTATCATAAAAGCTAGTATTTTTAATAGTAGTTGTAAAACCTGGGTTTCCTGTTCCTTGAACCATAATAGCCCCACCATCATATGTGGACTTTACATCCACGCCACTTCCGTTAGTAGTATTGTATTCAAATATAGAATCTTTAATATTTAATTTTCCCGTGAAGTAATGAAAGGCTATTGCTCCCCCTCCACCTCCAACTACTTCTGTATTAAATATCTTATTTTCATTATTTCTAAAAATTGAATTTTCTATATCTATATTTCCTGAATGGTTTTTTGAAGATATAGCTCCACCTTCATAGCCATAGCCTAAAGATACACTATCTTCAAATGTAGTATCCACTATTTTTAAATTAGAATTTCCACCTGGGATATCTATGGCTGAACCCCTATTATTGGACTCATTGTCATAAAATCTAGTCCTATAAATTTATGTGCTAGAATTATCCTTTAGTTTGATTGCTCCTTTAGTATCATAAAATTCCATGTCCTCTAGGATTAATCTACCTTTGTTGGACTCATTAAATAGATTTTCTTCGTCTCTACCTGTAAATTTTAAGTCTTTAATGGTTAAAGAACCATCTACACCATTAACTATTTTTATACTGCCTATATCCCAAACCTGCCCTTGTCCATCTATTGTTAAATTTAGGTCTGGCATTTTAATTTCTACATTTTCAAAAATGTAATCATCCTTTAAAATTATAACATCTTTATCATTAGCTAAAGACATTGCTAAAATCAACTGGTCCTTATTACTTACTCCATTGGAAAAATCATCATTGAATAATTCTTCTACTAGTGGGAGTAAATTCTCTTGGCTAATAACATTTTCCTCTATTGGATCCTCTATGTCTGGTTTAGTTTCTTCTACTAGTTCTCCACCATCAACATCATTATCAAGATCTCCTATATCAGTTCCCTCTTGTTTTTCTTCTTCTTGGTCTTCGCCATTCGCATTTATGTCTATATCATTCCTGTCATCCATATCCACTAAAGTTAGAAATAGATATTAATAAGGCTAAAGTTAAAGCTATATACTTTTTACTTTTCATTCCCATCACCTCTTATTTGACATATATAAGTAAATTTCTCTTCCTTTATGTTTATTCTGTTTCAGTGTGACTTAAGCATAAAAAACTGGGCAAATGTGTAGTCTCACACATTTGCCCAGTTTTTTCTAATTATTGTAAATCATCCCAAATCCTATAGATACATAAGACAATATTATTGCTGCTGCAATTGTTCCAGTATCATTAAATCCAAAAATTGCAATTGCAGTAAATAAAATTATCTTAAAAGCTTTAAATAAAACTTTATTCTCATCTTCTAATATTAATATTTCTTTCTTTTTAAACTTAAGTAAAAGGCTAATAAGTATAATCTCTACAAATAAAACTATATTCCATGACGAATAGGCTAAATTCCAAAATACCTGCCTTAATTTTATACTTATTATCTCTATTAGTTTACCCAAGCCTCCCCCTGTAAGTAGGTCTTGTAGTGCCTTTCCTCCGTGGGTAGGATTTTCATTAAATAATATGTCTAAACCTGCAACTAATAATATTCCTATGACTACTATTAAGAAAAGACTTATTAATTTCTTTAAGGAAATTTTTTTATCAAATATTATTAAACAAGCTATTAATAGAGCTAACATAGCAGATAAGGTTCCTCCCATATTGGCTCCAACAAATGGACTTAGGCTAACTATAGCCACTAACATTAAAAGGCTAAATAAAATAAAAACACTTGATTTTTTTAGCTTCCATTTTTCAAAAAATATAAATGAACCTAAGATCAGAGACCCTAAAAATATTCCCATATAATCATTGCCCATTCCATAAAACCTACCTCCTGCTATGGCATCAGATCCCAAAGGCGAAACTATCATAAGATTTTTCACAAAGAAAGTATCCCCTATTAAAATAAGTCCCATTACAAGATTTAAGACCATTACCGTCTTTAGGCTGTCTTTCAAAAGGCTATTTAAAATAAATGTAATTAATAAACTTCCTAAAACCACAAAGAGTACATCTAAAACTATATTTTTATAGCCTACTTTAGATACTAAAATTAACATTATTGGTAGGGCAAATACTCCCGAACTTACTATATTTTTTATCTTCACTGGCATAATATTATGCTTAGTAAATATTGGCAGGTAGTTAAGCACAATAGCTATTAATATCATAATAATATATATCCAATGGAAAGTATTCCTATATTTTCTCAAATATAAGAAATCATCGTATTGGCCACTTAATTCTTCCATAGGACTTTCATTTTTTATACTTGTAATTTTTTCACCTATATAAGGATTGGCAATAGAATCACTTAAATGATTTATTACAGTTGGTCCATAGTCAAAATTAGTTACTAAACCCTCTCTCCTAGTTGTTTTAGAACTTAAAAGTCCACTTTCCATATATCCACTAGAAACAATTACAGGAGTTAAACCAAAATTCCCATCTGCCACCATTTTACTTGATTGATTAGCCGAAAGAACTATAAACAAAGTCCTGTCCATTGGGTACTTTTCCATAAGTATCCCTAAGAATCTATCTGCCCTTTCTATTGCTTTTAGTTTTTGCTCTCTCTCTATGTTTTCTAAAGCTAAACTATCAACTTTTTCTATCCTAACTGTATCTCCATAATCTATGAGCAAAATATCTACATCATCTATCTTTTCTACTTCTTCCATCAATTTACTTTCATCCAGCCTTAAATAACCTATTACATCTCTATCTCTCATTAGTAAATCTGAACCCACATATCCATATGGGATCATCCCATTTTCATCAATACCAATAAGACTAGCTTCTCTAGATGGTCTATTTACATCACTGTTCCCCACCAGGCCTATTTTGAAATTATTATCTCTTGCAGCTTTTCCAAGTAAACCAACTTGATTGTTTGGTGTTGCCTTGTTGGCATTTTTTTGTATATCGCCAATTGCCAGGTTTATAATTTCCCCACTGGCATTTTTTCCAGTATAAAGTTCAAATATATCCTGAGCATTTATTTCTCCGTCTGAAAGATTATATTCCATTAAATCCCTGTATTCATCCTTATTAAAAGCCAAACCACTTTTAGTAGATGATAGGGTACGAACCCCCATACCTAAACTCAGAAACCTGCTTCCCCTATTGCTAACACCTGATTTAGCCCTACTATTCATAAAACCTATTCCACCTGTTTCCATTAACCTATCTATATTGGGAGTTTGGGCTTCCATAAGTTCTTCTAAGCTTATTTCAT
>CAZRYA010000187.1:0-3884 GCA_964604235.1 uncultured Tissierellaceae bacterium
AACTTTTGTTGTATTATCTAAAAAGAAAAAATAATAGCTATAAATATTTTTAAGGTTCTGGAAAAATTCTCCAGGACCTTTTTTTATAGTAAATCAAAAAGGGATTCTTTCATATCCTATGAAAGAATCCCAATACTTATTCTGCTAGATCTTTTAAATCTCCTAATAATTTATACTTAACTTGTTTTAAATCTCTTATATTTGATTTTCCCAATAGGAGCATTATTACCTTTAGCTTATAAACCAAGGCATCTAGATAATCCCTGGCCCCATCATAGCCTCCATGGACTAAATAGGATAACAACTCTCCTGAGATTCCAACTAGGTCTCCTCCTATTACTAGGGATTTAACTATATCCAAACTAGTCCTTATCCCTCCACTGGCTATTATATCTATTTCTTCTGAAACTTGCCTAGCTTCTATAATTGCCAGGGCTGTTGGTATTCCCCAAGAGTATAGTTCTGAGAAGTCCATATTATTATATCTTATATCTTCTATTTCAATAAAGTTAGTTCCACCTGCACCTGAAATGTCGACATGCTTAACCCCAATTTCATATAGTCTTTCAACTACATCTTTTGAAATTCCAAATCCTACTTCCTTTACTATTACAGGCTTGTCTATTGCCTTAACTATAGCCTCTATATTGGCAAGAATTCCTGTAAAATCTCTATCTCCCTCTAGCATAACTATTTCTTGTGCTGGATTTAAATGAAGCTGGATGGCATCTCCTTTTACTATATCAAGTGCCTTCTTAACCTCTTCTACTGAGGCATCTCCACTTAGGTTGGCTATTACCACACCTTCCGTTAGATTATTTCTAACTACTTTAAAGGAATCTAAACACTCCTCATCTCCCAGTTCACACAAGGCTATAGTTTGAGACCCAACTGCCATTGGAATGTTAAACTCTTCTGCTAACTTGGACAAGTCTCTATTTATTTCCCTTGAAAACTCAGACCCTCCTGTCATTGCATTTATTATTATAGGATAGTCTATTTTCTTTCCTAAAAATTCTGTACTAGTATCTATATCTGAAAAATTCAAACCTGGTAAGGAATTGTGATATAAAAATACATCTTCAAGTAGGGTATTCCCTTCATATGTGGTTCTAAAATAATTTTCTACATGCTCTTTTTTTCTTTGCTTCCTCATTTTTTCACCTCTAAATTACTGACCTATTATATATTTTCCAAACATATCTTCTACAATTTTTTGAGTTTCAACTGGATCATAAATCCAGTAAGAAAGTCCACCTATCGTCTGTGGTTTACCTGGTATAGTAACCGTTTGCATATTATCTACGTCCATTTTATTAGCCGACAAGCCTCCCTTAAGCATAAGGCTCATAGGTATGTTGGTGTCAACATAATCATAATATGTCTTAATCAAATCATCTAATTGCAATAAATTTTTTGGTTGTAGGGTTTGCTTCATTAGCTCCTTCATAAAGTACTGCTGGGCCTGTACCCGACCAAGGTCCCCGTCCTTATAGGACCTAAACCTTAGAAAGTCATGGGCCTTTTGCCCATCTAAAGTCTGTACTCCTGGCTGTAAGTCTATCTTAAGAGGTGGTTTAGCTGTTGGATCTGAATACTTCATTCTCCTTGGAACATCTATTTTTACTCCACCTATGGCATCTACTATAGCCTTTACAGCTTTATAATCTACTTTTACATAGTAATTAACATCTACATTTAAAAAGTCCCTTACTGTTCTCATAGTCATTTCCATCCCACCATAAGCATGGGCATGGTTTATTTTATCTTCTTTTCCTCTTACCATTACTCGCGTATCTCTCGGTATAGATAGTAGGCCTATTTCTCCAGTTTCAAAGTTTGCCTTTCCCAGCATCATAGTGTCAGTTCTAGTTCCCTTTGAATTGTGAACATCATTGGCATCTACTCCTACCATTAAGACCACTATTTCATTTTTATCTACTGTAACTATTTCTTCTCCATCTACATTTATTCCGCCATGATCTCCTGTATCCATTGCCGAAAATATCTTTTCTACTTTTGCAAATAAGAAAACAAACAAAATGCCTGAAATAAGAAAAGATATGAAAAACTTCTTTTTCATATACTACACCTCTAACTTTTAAATTCTACATTAAATAATACTACAATGATGAGTAAAATACAATTATATTTTAGGCTTTTAGATTACATTTTGTACATAATCAAGTACTATTTTTAAATATCCGGAATATTTTTCTCAAGCATTTTACTTTATTACATTAATTGGAAATATATTCCCCTCTTATTTACAAAAGGGGAATATATACTATTTGCCGGCTCCTAATAAGTGGATAGCTTCACCTAGTAAAGAAATACTCAACTCTTCTATTTTTGAATCTATTATCTTATCATTCTCTTCTATGGCCTTAAGGTACTTTTGAATAATAAGTCCAGTGGAAGTGTCTCTTGTATTGGCAGTTGACCTATAAGACTTAAATACTTCATCATATATTATACCAGTTTCCAAATCATAAATAGGCGTATTATCCAACCCATTTAAATATAAAAATAGGTCATTCTTATAAGCTCTTAGCATTTCATCAAACCTATTGCTGGAAGAGTACTTCCTAATATAGTTTTCTCTAGCTATTATTCGCCTTGCCAACTCCTGAAATGAAATGCTTATTCCTCCGTCAATTGCAGATGGCTCATTGGTTTCTTCTGCCATAAGAATAATATAGTCTTTTATTTCATCTGAAGCCCCTTGAAAGTCAACCAGGAGCTTGTCATAATCTACCACTGGATAATAGTCTCCCTCTAATGAAATCAACTTATAATCACTAGCATATAAGTCTTCCATATAGGCCTTTAAGTCCTTATTCTTTATTTTACCTATGTCCTCTTCTTTAAAGAACAAGCCTTCTTCTATTAGGAGTTCATTTTCCAAGTCTAAACTTTTCAAATCCTTAGTCACAGTGGAGATTCTCCCACTTAATATGTCCTCTAGCTTTAGAAATATCATATCTTGACTTAAGTCATCTAACTTGTCATTTTTTTCCCTTGTAAATTCTAATATTTTTATATAGTCTTTTTCTTCATCCTTTGCTATTGTATCTATAGTTGCCTCAATATAGTTTTTTTCTTCATCTGGATCTCCTTCACCAGTAAGCTCATTTACCACTGGTGGCTTAATGGCCTCTGGCTTTTTCTTACAAGCTGAAAGACCCAAAGCCAAACCCACTAAGATTAAAAGCATAAGTTTCCTATTCTTCATTTCAAATCACCCCTAATTATTTTACTGCTGATTCTAAAATCTTTATTTCTCCCTTTTTACTATCTAATTGAACCTTAACACCTATGGGCAAAGTTATCATAGGCTTAGAATGTCCTGATTTTATATTATAAAGAACTGGCTTATCCAAACCTTCAAAATAGATTCTAGCAACATCTTCTACAGACTTGGGGTCCATATTATTAAAGTCTCCCAGTATTATTCCAAGACTATCATCTATTTTTCCAGATAATTTTAATTGGTTTAACATCCTATCAAAACTTCCTATAGATTCATTAGTATCTTCTATAAAGAGTATTTTACCCTTAGTATCAATTTCATACTCAGTTCCTATGCTACTCAATAATACTCTCAGGTTTCCTCCCACTAGGTCCCCTTCTACTTGGCCATCTACAAAGGATTTACTTTCTATTTCTGGTGGATTTTTTATTATTTTCCCCATATTTTCATTGGCTATTATAGTATTAAAATACTCCAGGGTAGGTCCATTAAAGCTATCTTGTATTTCAGACCTAATCATAGGTCCATGGAAGACCACTAGGCCTGTCTTCTGGTTTATAGCCGTATATAGGGATGTTATATCACTATAGCCTACAAGTACTTTAGGATTGGCCTTAATAGCCTCATAATC
>CAZRYA010000188.1:0-3882 GCA_964604235.1 uncultured Tissierellaceae bacterium
GCTTGTAGCAATAGGAATACTTAGGGCATCAGGAACTATGGATCTTTTAACTAAAGCTATTTCGCCTATTACCAGTGCCCTAGGAGTACCAGGAGAAGTAATACCTATGGCACTTATTAGACCACTTTCAGGTGGAGGGGCCCAAGGCATGATGACAGAACTTATAACGACCCATGGACCAGATTCACCAATAGGCAGAATGGCTGCTATAATGATGGGTTCAACAGATACAACCCTTTATATTCTAGCAGTGTATTTTGGAGCAGTGGGAATAACAAAGCAAAGACATGCCTTAGTAACAGGATTGTTGGCAGACTTAGCTGGACTTACGGTAGCAATACTTATGACTAAAATATTTTTTGGATTCTAATTAAGGAGGATATATATGAATAAGCCAAGGAAACTAGAATTAGGAAATACAATAGGAATTGTTTCTCCATCAGGACCGACTAGCTTAGAAAATATAGATAAATTAAAGGGAATAGTAGAAGCTTTTGGTTTTAAGGTTAAGATGGGAAAAAGTCCCTATGAAGATATAGGTTACTTAGCAGGGCCAGATGAAGTTAGGGCAAGGGATATAAATCAAATGTTTGCAGATGATGAAGTAGATGCTATCTTATGTGTTAGGGGAGGCTATGGTAGCCCGAGAATTTTGGATAAATTAGACTATGACTTAATAAGAGCTAATCCTAAGATATTTTTAGGCTATAGTGATATTACTGGTCTCCACCTAGCTTTTAACAAATATGCAGACCTAGTTACTTTTCATGGACCAATGGGTTCATCTGATATGGTTGGAGGATTAGATGATTTTACTAGGGGCCACTTAGAAGAAGTCCTTATGAAGGGAACTGAGGATATGGTCTTGGAAAATCCAGAAGGGGAAGAAATAGTGACAATTAAGGGTGGAATAGGAGAAGGAAATTTAATAGGAGGAAATCTTTCCCTATTGGTAGACCTTATTGGGACAGATTATGAAATAAATGCAAAAGACAGTATTTTATTTATAGAAGAAGTTGGTGAAGAACCTTATAATATAGATAGGATGTTATGCCAGTTAAAACTAAGTGGCAAGTTTAAAGAAGCAAGGGGAATAATATTAGGTGACTTTAATGATTGTGAATCTAAGGGGAAATACTTAGGGGTTGGACTAATGGAAGTGATTAAAGACTACTTTGAGGACTTAGACATTCCGGTAATTTATAACCTACAAGCAGGACACTGTTCACCAATGATTACCCTACCTTTTGGAGTAAAAGTTAGATTAGATGCTGATAAAAAGGAAGTTAGGATTTTAGAAGATTCTAGTAAGTAGTTCTAGGAGGTTATTATGAATAAGATAAGTGATTTACCAGTGGTTGATTGCCACAACGATACTATGATGAAAGTCATAGACCATAATACTTGGCTACCTGTGACGGATTTAGGTGGCACTAGTAATTTTCATATAGACTTAGAAAAGCTAAATAAGGGTGGATTAAACGCCCCCTTCTTTGCTGCCTATACAGAGGGTTACTATAAGGATGTTCCAAAAAGTCTAAGCAGGACCTTGGCTATAATAAATGCCCTTTATTGGACAGAGGAGAAAAATAAAGGGGCTATTAAAATATCTTCAAGTTATGACCAGATAATTGAAAGTGTTAATCAAGGGAAAATAGCAGCAATACCAACTATAGAAGGAGCTTATTCTATAGATGAGGATAACTATAAGTATCTTTTAAACCAATACTATGATTTAGGGATTAGAGTAATAGGCTTTAATTGGAATTACTCTAATTACTTAGGTGAGGGAGCGGCAAGGGAGTACTCAGATAACTTGAAAACCAAGTCCCAAGGAGGGCTTACGGATTTGGGTAGGAAGACCCTGAGCCAGATGGAAGATATGGGAATACTATTAGATGTATCCCATATGTCTGAGAATACATTTTGGGATGTAATGGAAAGTGCTAAAAAACCTATAATAGCAACTCATTCAGGTGTATTTGAAATAAAAGACCATAGGAGAAATTTAAAGGATGACCAAATACTTGCCATTAAGGAAAATGGTGGACTGGTAGGTCTAGTTCCTTGTCCAGCCTTTATTAGTTATGAAGATGAAGCAAAATTACAGGACCTATTGGACCACATAGATTATGTTGTAAAACTTATAGGAGTAGACCATGTGGGAATTGGGTCGGACTTTGACGGGGCAAGCCTACCAATAGATTTAAAAGATTCATCTGAATACTATAAGATATTTGAAGGATTAAGGTCTATGGGTTACTCAGATAAGGACATAAGAAAAATATCGGGTGAAAATGTCTTAAACTTATTAAGGGAAAATGAAAGTTTAAATTTAGTAGACAGGGAGTCAATAGTAAACATTGAAATGGGTCAAAGACTAAACGATGGATTTATTATATTTGATCCTGAAAAAAGATGTGGTAGGGTTATTTTAGATGGAATTATAGTTTCTAGTGGAGAACTAGAATACACTATTAAACCAGACCTAAAAGAAAAGTACCATATAATAAGTTTTGAAATAGAAGTTGATGGAAGGCTTAAGAGGGATACTAAAATCTTCTATATAAATGGGAGGTAGGATATGTTAGAAAAAGACTTAAGAGACCTATATGATAAGATACCAGGTAAGGCAGGTTTTTACTATAAAGATTTAGTTACAGGCCAAGTTATAGATTTTAATTCAAAAACCCTAATGTATTCAGCCAGCATAATAAAACTACCTATTTTAATAGAGGCTTTAGGCCAAATAGAAGCTGGGCTTAGGTCTAAGGATGATAGGATAATCGTAAAAAATGAATACAAGGTTCCATCTTGTGGGGCGATTAGCTACATGCATGAGGGGCTAGAGGTGACTTTAGAAGACCTTTATAGCCTAATGATAATTTTAAGTGATAATACAGCATCTAATATGGTCATGAATATTATAGGGATTGAAAAGGTAAATGAAAGACTTAAATCTTTAGGTTGTCTAGGAAGTGTCCTAGGTAGGAATTTTTATGACATGGAAAATCTAGATAAGAAAAACCAAGCTACAGCCTATGATATGGCTATAATACTTGAAAGCATATATAGGGGAGAGTGCATAAGTAAAGAAGTTTCAGAGGAAATTATTAGGATACTAAAGCTTCAATTAATGGACAGTAAATTACCATACTTACTACCAGAAGAAGTTGAGATAGCCCATAAGACAGGTGAAGATAGTACAATAAGCCATGATGTTGGTATAGTTTATTCTGAAAGGCCATTTATATTTGCCTTTACATCGAATGAAACCTTTGTACCAGAGGCTGAAGATAGCCTTAGAAAAATGGCAAAACTTTGCTATGAAAATAGCTTGAAATAATATAGCTATTCTTTATCTTACAAAATAGTTACAGAGTTAATCTGTAGCTATTTTTTTATATATTAATGATATAATATAGGTGGAGGGATATAATGAATAAGAAAAAAGGAAGGATAAGGTATGATAGGATTATTATATTAGTCCTAGCTCTAGTAGCTATTATTTACTTAATTAGTTTGGGAATAAAAACTTTAAAAAAAATAGATAAGAAAGAGGAAAAAACACTGGGGGACAATGTCATTAGTGGCCAGGTTAAGGAAGAACATGTGGAGAGGTTAATTCCAAAGGCCTTGAGTCCAGGCAGTACAATTGGGATAATATCACCAGCAGGTCCATCAGAAAAGGAAGCAATAGACAGGGGAGTAGAGGTTTTAAAAGGCATGGGCTATAAGGTAAAGCTAGGTAAATATGCCTATGATAATATAGGCTATCTAGCCTCAACTGATGCTAATAGGGCTGAGGACTTGAATAATATGTTTAAGGATAAGGAAGTTGATGGGATTATATGTATTAGGGGGGGCTATGGAACACCAAGA
>CAZRYA010000189.1:0-2861 GCA_964604235.1 uncultured Tissierellaceae bacterium
TCACAAATTCAGTTCGGAATGACAGATATAAAATAGACTTATTAACTGAAGAATAGACTTATTTTAGTAGAAAAAAGATAAAAGAGACTATAGAAAAATTCTATAGTCTCTTTTGGTTATTTGTTATTTAAAAAAAATTTTAGGCTGTTTTAATACTACTTATTTAATATTTGCTTGGCTGCTTCTTTACCTGCTACTCTACCAAAAGCAACTGATGCACTATAAGCCCCTGCTGTTGCAGTAACTTCTCCTGACGCATATAGTCCTTCTACTGGAACATCATCATTTGTAAGTATTTGAGCTTTTTCATTTGCCACAACTCCACCTTTTGTCATGTGGATAGCTGACTCTACTTGTACTCCATAATATGGTCCATTTTCAGCAAAAGGTCTATCAAATACTTCTTCACCTCTAAATGGATCTTCTATTTCTTTATTTATAGCTTTATTATAAGTTTCAACTGATTCTACTAAATTTTCTGGACTAATCCCTAACTTTCCAGCTAATTCTTCCAGTGTATCAGCTTTTTCGTGGTAACCTAATTCATTGTGTTTTTGTAGTCTATAGAATGACTCATATAATGGTTGGTCATAGATATAGAATACTTTTCCATCCGGTTGGTCTAATATTGCATGAGCCAATGGAAGACCTGAACTATTTTCAGCTGCGAATCTTTGTCCATCCTTATTTACTAATAAGAATCCATCTCCAGCTCCTGTTAAATCTCTTCTATTTTTTATTATCAATTTAAATACAGATAATGTATCCATTTGGTCCATCTTTAAATTATGTTTTTCAAATACTGGTATAAAGTCTCCTGTAGTTCCCATTTGATTTGAAGTTTCAACTCTTTCTGCTCCTGGAGCATATTTAGCTAAATACTCTTTATTTGTTGAGAATCCACCTGTTGCAATTATTACTGCATCTGCATTAATATCATAAAACTCATCCCTGTTTTCAACCTTAACTCCAGTTGCTTTTTCTCCATCCATAATTATATCTAAACCTTTAGTACCTGTACGAATATCTATACCTAATTCTTTAGCTTTTAATTCTAAGTTATCTTGTATATGCTCTCCAGCATAGGCATCTGTTTCTGCCATATGGCTTGTTCCACCATAATTATAGTTAAGTTCTACATTCATATCCCTTAACCACTCATCTAGCTCAGCAGCATTTTCTGCCCATACTTGTACACGTTCTTCTGAATCAAATGCAGATTCTTTAGATTCAATGAATTCTTCAACAGTCATATCGTTTCCTGTTTCTTTTAAAGCCTTTGAGTTGATCATATCAAAGAAGTTCATATCAAACTTACCATTACCACTTAATATGTCTAGTTTTTCAACTACTATTACATTTTCAACTCCAGATTGCTTAGCTGTAATAGCTGCTGCAAGTCCTGATGGTCCTCCACCAACTACTACTAAATCTGTTGTTACTGCTTCTGCCTCTTTCTTTTCTCCTCTTTCAAGACCTGTTGCAAAGTTTATATCTCCAAAGTCCTGTCCTGCTTCTTTAAGTGATTCAGCAACTGCCTTTTTTATACCAAATGATGTAAAACTAGCACCTGAAACACTGTCTACTATTGGGCTTTGAGCTTCTATTATTCTCTCTGTTATAACTGGTAATGCTCTATTGTAAACTGGTGAACTCTCTGCTTGTTCAGTTACAACTACATTTTCAATCTTACCATCCTTTATAGTTGTCTCCACTGTCATTTCGCCACCATATCCTGGTCCCTTACTCATGTATGTACCATCTGTTAAACTACCCTCAATTGTAGTCTCTTCAACTTCTGGTCCTGCCTCTTTACCCTTACATCCTGTCAATGTCATAGCAAGAACTAATGTCAATGCTAGGAATAATACTACGGATCTTTTTCTGCTTATCATATTGCATCCCCTTCCAAATATAACATATTGTTTGTTAAATAACAATTAATAATATAACATCTATTAGCTTTAATGTCAAACTCGTTTGGGGATATATCCCATAATTTATACTTATAAGCCATAAGTTTATCTTATATTTCATATTTAAATTGCCTATATGGTTTGTATTTTTGATATTTTTTATTCAATCTCGTGTTCAAGTATATAATCCTACTTATTTATATACTTGATTTTATTAATTATATGAATTATAAAAAATAGATAGACAAAAGATATCATCCTTCGCAGGCTAAGGATGATAAAACATTGGTGTCGTTCCACCAATAGAAAATTTTGAGTTTTAACTTGATTATAAAGGATAAGTCAAAGTCAAAAGATTAGATTCCTCACAAATACAGTTCGGAATGACAGATAATAAATAGGTTTGTTCACTAAAGAATAAGGTTGACCACTTAAGAATAGATTTATTGACTATTTTTAAAATGATAAGAAATAATAGTATTTAATTAAAAATGAACCGGCTTACATGCTATTAGCCTTTATGGTGTCATTTCGACATTAGGAGGAATCTAAGCTTTTAAATGTTTTTCTTAAAAGACAAAATCAAAAGATTAGATTCCTCACAAATTCAGTTGGTAATGACAGATATAAAATAGGTTTATTAACTAAAGAATAGGGATAGCTAGATTAGCAGAGGAATAAGGTTATTCTCTAAATAATAAATTTATTTACTATTTTTAAAGTAATAGGAAACAATAATATTTATTTAAATAAACTGGCTTACATACTATTAGCCTTTCTGGTGTCATTCCGACAGTAGGAGGAATCTTAGCTTTAAATGTTTTTCTTAAAAGACAAGGTCAAATGATTAGATTCCTCACAAATTCAGTTGGTAATGACAGATAATAAATAGATTTATTCACTGAAGAATAGAGATAGCTAGATTAGCAGAGGGATTAGGTTAAT
>CAZRYA010000189.1:2871-3862 GCA_964604235.1 uncultured Tissierellaceae bacterium
TTTGAGTAGACAAAAAACAGTATCCTCACCAATATTCAAGATTGAAAACGTTTGTGTCATTCCGACACTAGGAGGAATCTTGGGGTTTAATTTTATTAGCTAGAATAATGCAAGATCAAAAGACAAGTTTCCTCACAAATTCAGTTGGTAATGACAGTGTAAATAGGGTTGGTTACTAACCAATAGGAATACCTATCTATAAAAGGTAAAAATTACTCAATGAAGAATAGGATACTTGTATAGTCAAAAGTAGAAGCTTATTCACTAAAAAATAGACCTACTTGATTAGCAAAAATCCTCCTATTATCAGCATAACATGAAAACATGTCATTCCGACAATAGGAGGAATCTTTCTTTTTTATTTTTTATAATCCTTCATCTTATATATTTCCTGGGAAATAATTGAACTTATTTCTTCAATATTCTTATAAAATATTTCGTTGTCTATTGGATTATCTATAAAGCCTATTTCTAGTAATAAGGCCTTTGCCCTTGTATTCTTCAATATATAAAAATTACTATACTTAATCCCCCTATTTACAAAGCCTAATCTGCTAAGTTTGGCCAGTATATTATCAGCTAGTAAATTACTTGCCCTCTTATGCTTATGGTATAAAAAAGCCTCTATACCATTTGCCTTGTAGGGTATATAGGCATTCCTATGAAGGGATACTATATAATCTAGCTTTAGAGAATTTGCCAATTCAACCCTTTCTCTTAGGGTCAGATATTCATCTCCAGACCTTGTCTCATATACTCTAATAGCCTTAGACTCAAGCTTAGTCTTAATAAGTTTGCCTAGTCTCAAGACATCATCTTTCTCTTTTAAGTTTCCAAATACCCCACCAGGGTCATGACCACCATGTCCATAATCTAATAAAATTTCCATAAAAAACACCTCCTAAACTATAAATAGTTTAGGAGGTGAAAATTTACTAGATATTATCTAAGCTCTTGATCCATTTCTATAATATGTTATTATATTAATTGA
>CAZRYA010000190.1:0-3855 GCA_964604235.1 uncultured Tissierellaceae bacterium
CCTAAACCTATATCTTGAGCTATTATACCATCTACTCCTATGTCATATAGGTATTTTACATAGTCAATGGCCGCTTCCATTTCAGAATCATCTATTAATATATTTGTAGTCACATAAACCTTAACATATCTTAAATGGCAATACTCCACTATTTCTTCTAGTTCTTCATAATCAAAATTAGAAGCATAGTGCCTTGCATTAAATAACTTTCCTCCTAAATATACTGCATTTGCTCCATTCTGTACTGCTCCATAAAGAGCTTCCATACTTCCAACAGGAGCTAATATCTCTACATTTTTCACTATTTTACCTCTTCCTCCTTAGTATCTAAGGTTTTTTTTATCTCCATCAGTTCTTTCTTTGTATCCATAAATTCCAATTGACTATCAAATATTTTTTCCTGTAAATTCTTTATCATAGATTCACTTTCATGTAACTCTCTTTCTTTCAAGTCTAAACTTTGCCTACACTTAGATAGTTCCCCTCTAAGCTTTTCCCTTTCCTTGTCTGCTAGTTCTAGTCCAGACTTTAAACTATTGTTTTCTTCAAGTAAATTTTCTATGCTTAACTTTGATGCCTCTATTTCATTATTTAAGTCTTCGTATTTTTCAATAGGTTCCTTGGCCTCTGACTGTAAGTTGCATAACTCTTCCTTAGTTGTATACAATTCATCAGTTATATTTAATGCAGCTAAAGTAGCAGCCATAGCCTGAGATAATCTGTCATTTTTAGCCGTCAGCTCTTTTATTTTTTTATCTACATAATTAGCCATACTGATTATATGTTCTTCACTGCAGTTTCCCACTACAGTAAAGCTTCTACCATCAATAAGGACGTCTATTTTTTTCTTATTGTTCTCCATGACCTTACCCCCCTTATTTTATTTGGAAAGAGAGTAGATTAATCTACTCTCTAGGACCTTAATTTTGCATCAAATGTTTCTTCCAAATCACTTATAAGCTTATCTTGAATCTTATTTATCTCTTCTTCTACTAAAGTTCTATCATTGGCTCTGTACCTAATAGAATAGGCAACACTTTTCATGCCCTCTTCTATTTGGTCTCCTGTATAAACGTCAAAAAGTTCTATACTTTCTACAAGCCCTTTTCCATGTTTTCTCATAAGTTTTTCTATATCTCCAACTAAGACATCTTTCCCTACAACTAAAGCCAAGTCTCTTTCCATAGCTGGATACTTAGGAAGGGCCTTATAGGTTATTTGAAGTTGTGCCTCATCTACTATTTTAGTAAAATCAATTTCTGCAAGATACAGTCTTTCTTTAATTCCATAGTTTTCATTTACATCAGGATGTACTTCTCCCATAATTCCTATTTCTATATCCTTATATAAAATTACAGCAGCTCTTCCTGGATGGAAAGTCGGACTATCTACAAGAGGTTTATAGTCTAAATCCTTAATGCCCAACCTTTCTAAGCTGGTTTCGATAACATCTTTTAATCCGTAAAAGTCCTTATTTCCATATCCCCCAATTGTAAGCCTTTTCTCTTCCTTAGGATAAGTAATAACTGGTAGTTCTTCTGGAATAAAAGTATTTCCTATTTCAAATAGAAAAGTTTCCTTTACATTTTTAGCTATATTTCTTCCCATTACATCTAGCATATTTGGAATTAAAGACCTTCTCATTATGCTATAATCTTCCCCTAGTGGGTTTAAAAGTCTTATACTATCACGCCTAACATCATCTTGGCTAAAATTAGCCCTATCATAAGCCTTAGGGCTAATAAATGAATATGTCATAATTTCATTTAATCCTAAAGCTACTAATATAGACTTAGTCTTATCTTCAAGAATCCTATGGTAGGGCTTCTCTCCCCTAGTTAAGGTCCCTACTAAAGGCTTACTAACTATATTGTGGAAGCCATAAAGTCTTCCTATTTCTTCAATTAAATCTACTTCTGCCTTTAAATCCATCCTAAAAGTAGGAATGACAACTTCAAATAGATCTCCTACTTTACTTGTAGCTAGACCTAAGCCTTCTAAATAAGCTTTCATTTCATCTTCACTTATTTCTATTCCCAGTCTTTCATTTACCTTATATGGCCTTAGTTCTATAGTGGCCTCTTCACTGACATTGTTATATATATCAATACTTCCACCAACTACCTTACCTGCTCCAATTAACTCTACTAATTCACATACCCTATCTCCAGCTATTTTAGAAAGATTTGGATCTATTTCTTTTTCAAATCTACTAGAAGCTTCTGACCTTAGATTGAATCTTTTAGCGCTTAACCTTACAGACTTACTGTTGAAGTTGGCTGATTCTATAAGAACACTTGTAGTTTCTTCCGTTACTTCAGTAGTAAATCCTCCCATTACTCCTGCAATGGCTATTGGTTTTTTTCCATCACTTATTACTAGGTCTTCACTTGTCAACTTTCTCTCTTGCCTATCTAGGGTTTCAATAACTTCTCCATCTAGAGCTTCCCTAACTAAGATCTCTTTAGTCTCTATTTTATCCAAATCAAAAGCATGTAAGGGTTGACCATATTCAAGCATTACATAGTTAGTAATATCTACTATGTTATTTATTGGCCTAACTCCTGCTTCCATCAACTTAGATTGCAACCATATAGGAGATTTTTCAATCTTAACATCTTTTAAAACCCTGGCATAATACCTGTTACATTTATCGCCTTGGGTCTTTATTCCTCTTAAATAGTCACCTATACTATCAACTTCGTTTTCTATTTTAATATCTTTTATCTTTAATTCCTTATTAAAAGTAGCCTTTGTTTCACGAGCCATTCCAATTATACTTAAGCAGTCTGGCCTATTTGGCGTTATTTCAAATTCTATTATAGGGTCATCTAGTCCCAATATGTCTATTAAAGACCTACCTAATTCATACTCATCTGTTAAAATGTAGATTCCATCTTTGGCTTCTTTAGGAATTACGCTATCAGAAAATCCTAATTCTTCTAGGGAACATAACATTCCATTTGACTCTACACCTCTTAATTTTCCTTTTTTTATCTTAAGCCCATCTGCTAAAACAGCTCCTACTTTAGCAACAGGTACATAGTCACCTTCATTTACATTTTTGGCTCCTGTTACTATTTGAAGTACTTCTTCTCCTACATCTATTTGACATACCACTAGCTTGTCAGCATCTGGATGAGAATCTATTTTTAAAATTTTACCTACAACTATATTCTTTACCCCTCTGCCCAAGGTAAGGATACTCTCCACATGGGACCCTGATAGAGTTAGTCCATCTGCTAACTCCCTACTATCTATATCTTCTAAGTCAATATAATCTTTTAACCATTTAATTGGTAATAGCATACTATTCCTCTCCTCCTATCTAAAATTGCTCCAAGAATCTATTGTCATTTTCAAACAATAATCTTATGTTTGGTATATTGTGCTTAATCATTGTAATCCTATCAATTCCCATACCAAAAGCAAAACCACTGTATTTTTCAGAATCTATTCCACAGTTTTCAAGTACTTTTGGATGTACCATTCCACAGCCTAAAAGTTCCATGCTCCATCCTGTATAGTTACACTTGTCACAACCCTTACCACGACAAGCCAAGCAAGATACATCTACTTCTGCAGATGGTTCTGTAAATGGGAAGTGGTGTGGCCTATACCTAGTTTGAATGTCTTTTCCGAACAACTCTTTTATAAAAATATCTAAAGTATGGATTAAGTTAGCCATATTTATTTTTTCATCTACAACTAAGCCTTCCAATTGGTGGAACATTGGTGAGTGAGTATCATCTACATCATCAAATCTAAAAGTCCTACCTGCCGATATAATTCTAAGTGGAGCTCCCAACTCCTTCATAGCCCTAATTTGAACTGGTGATGTATGAGTTCTTAAGA
>CAZRYA010000191.1:0-3743 GCA_964604235.1 uncultured Tissierellaceae bacterium
GTTTTTCTTATTATTGTATATCCTTGGGTTATATTTTTATTTTTTGCCTTTTTAAGCCAGACAGTAGGTTTGCAATATACTACAGTGGCTAAACAGGCCTTTATAACGGCTAGTAATGTTGTAATAGTCCCTTTTTTATTGTGGTTTATCATCAGGAAGAAACCAGACATATATGAGATTATAGCAGCTATACTATGTTTTGTAGGAATTGGTCTAATAAGTATAGAAGGGGTTATGAAGTTTAGTAAGGGTGATATCTTAACTATGATATGTGCAGTGTTTTTTGCCTGTCATATAATCAGTGTAGGCCACTATGCAAAAAAGCATGACCCAATAAAGCTTACTATAATTCAGTTTGGAACAGCAGCAGTTTTATCACTGCTAGCTTGCCTAGTATTTGGCATAGAATTTAGTCCTATAACTATGGATATAAGTAAGGCGATTTTATTTATGGCCTTAGTTAGCACTATATTTGCCTTTGGAATTCAAAATGTAGCCCAGAAGTATACTACTCCTTCACATGCAGCTATTATCTTAAGTCTAGAGTCTGTATTTGGAGCAGTGTTTTCCATAATATTTTTAAAGGACAAGTTGACCCTACAACTCATTATAGGGTGTTTGATTATTTTTGTAGCAGTTATCACTGCAGAGACTAAGTGGGAATTTTTAAAAAACAAGTAGAGGAGCAATTATGAATAAATTATATAAGGCAATAGTAGAGAATGGGTCTTTGGAAGACGGAAATATAATAAGGGTTGATAGCTTTTTAAACCACCAGATAGATGTGGAAGTTTTAGACTATGTGGGCCAAGAATTATTTAAGCGATTTGAGGGAGTTAAGGTTGACAAGATTTTGACTATAGAGTCTTCTGGAATAGCCATAGCAGTAGTAGCTGCTAGGTACTTTAAGGTTCCAGTTGTATTTGGAAAGAAGACTGAGTCTAAAAACTTGGACAAGGATACCTATAGTCAAGAAATATATTCTTTTACTAAGGACATCTACTACAATGTAAAGGTATCTAAAAAATATTTGTCCCAGGGAGAAAACATTTTAATAGTAGATGATTTTATGGCAGGCGGAAATGCTTCTTTAGGTTTAATAGCCATGGTAGAAGCTGCTGGAGCCAAGCTAGCAGGAGTTGGCATAGTAATAGAAAAGGGTTTTCAAGCAGGTGGAGATATTCTGAGAAGTAAGGGAATCAAGCTGGAGTCTTTGGCAATAATAGATGGTAAGAATGAAGAAGGAATAATCTTTAGACCAAACTAGTCGTTTGGTCTTTATACTATATAAATGTAGGGCATATATAAGTATATATGTTATACTTTATTTAAAATATACCTAAATTAGGGACACATGTCCTTAATTATTAAAAAACAATATAGTATAATTGAGAGGTGGAAGAGATGGAAATAGTGGAAATACTAAGGGAAAATCCTCAAATAGAAAATATATTGAGGGATTGTCCCTATGACATACTAAAGAAGTGGGAAGTAGAATATTATGAAAAAGACGATGTAATATGCTATCAGAATCAAATATATGACTATTTTTATATTATAATATATGGAAATGCCAATATATGCATCCATTCTGAAAATGGCAAGAAGCATTCCCAGGCCATATATGGGCCTGGTTCTTATTTCGGAGAGTTGGAAATTTTTGATAGGAAGCTTTATATTGCCTCTATTGAATCCATGGGCCAGCTAAAACTTATGAAGCTGTCGAGGGTTTATTTTTTAGATTGGATAAGGAGGGACTCTCATTTTTTATTTCATGTAACTAAAACCCTGTGTGATAGTTTCTATGACCTGTCTAAATTGTCGGGAGAAAACACCTTGTATTCATTGAAGTATAGGGTTTGCAACTATTTGGTCTATAAGGCTAGTGCCCTTGGTGATAGGCCTAAGTCCATGAGGATAAAACTTGACAAGGAGACCTTAAGTGAAAGGTTTGCAGTGACTCAAAGGAGTATTAACAGAATCTTGAAGGATTTAAAAGAAGACAAAATCATAGATATAAATGGTAGTTATATTAATATTCTAGATTTTGAAAGTTTGCTTGAAGCAGAGGAAGTATCTAAAACAGAATAGCAAGACATTTGTCTTGATATAAATAATAAAAAAACAAATTTTAGGAGGAATATTTAATGAAGAAAAAGTTGATATTTTTACTTGTATGTACATTGGTAATATCAGCATCTTTAGTAGGATGTAAGAAGGCAGAAAGCCCAAGTGAAACAGGAAGTACAGGAGATGCTACTGGAAAGTACAGTGACGTAAAAGTTGGTTTGGTATTGGCAGGTGGTTTGGGAGACCGTTCATTCTATGACTCATCAAATGAAGGATTAGAACAAGCCAAAGAAGATTTTGGAATTGACTTTAAAGTTTATGAATGTAGAAATAATCCAGATATTTATACTGATCAAGTTGTTCAAGCTTCAGAGTATGGTAACATAGTTGCAGTTGTTGGATTTGAATTCTATGATGTTGTACAAAAAGTAGCAGAAGAATTCCCAGATGTAAATTATATATATGTAGATAATGAGATACCAGGAATAGATAATCTATTTACAGTATCATATGCTGAAAACGAAGGTTCATTCTTAGCGGGAGCTTTAGCTGCCATGTTAACTAATGAAACTTCAATTGAAGGAATAGATGAGGGAAAAGTTATAGGTATGGTTGGTGGACAAGATATACCAGTAATTAAAAACTTCCAAATGGGTTATGTTGCAGGAGCTAATTACGTGGATCCTGAAGTTCAAGTTGAGACTATATTTGCAGAAGACTTTGAAGATCCAGCTAAGGGAAAAGAAAGTGCAACAGCTTTATATGACAAGGGTGCAGATGTTATATTCCAAGTTGCTGGTAAGACAGGAGAAGGAGTATTTGAAGCAGCTAAAGAATTAGGAAAATACGCAATTGGTGTAGATACAGACCAAAGACATATTAACCCAGAGAACATAGTAGCTTCTATGGTTAAACAAGTTGGTAAGTCAATATATGATACTATAGAAAATATCCAAGAGGGTAATGTAGAAAAGGGAAAAGTTATCAGATATGGTTTAGTTGAAGGTGGAGTAGACTTATCATATGGTGATGATTCTATGACTCAGTTTGCAACTGAAGATATGAAGATACAGCTTGAAGAAATCAAAGCTAAAATAATAAGTGGTGAAATAGAAGTACCATCAGGCAAGTAATTTTCAGGAGAAGTTTAGTTACTTCTCCTTTTTTTAAGTATTATATGAGGGGAGAAAAATATGAGTGAAAATATTTTAGAACTTAAAAATATTACTAAACAGTTTCCAGGAGTACTGGCCAATGACCAGGTAAATTTAAGTATAGAAAAGGGAGAAATTCATGCCATTATAGGTGAAAATGGTGCAGGAAAATCTACCTTGATGAATATAATATATGGTCTTCACAAGCCCAGTAGTGGGAGTATTTACTACAAGGGAAGTGAAGTCAAGCTAGAAAGTCCATTGGATTCAATCGGCTTGGGGATAGGTATGGTTCACCAGCATTTTATGTTGGTTCCCTCCTTTACAGTGGCAGAGAATATAGTCTTGGGAAATGAGCCTAAGAGGAGAGCTTTTATAGACTCTAAAAAATCTATAGAAATATCAAATGAATTATCAAGGACTTATGGATTACAGGTACCAGCAGAATCTAGAGTTGAGACACTTTCAGTAGGTGTTCAGCAGAGGGTTGAGATTTTAAAGGCCTTGCACAAGGGGGCA
>CAZRYA010000192.1:0-3684 GCA_964604235.1 uncultured Tissierellaceae bacterium
ACAGTCATTTTTTATGTTATTTAATAAAAATATGATATAATATAATAATATCATATGTAAGGAGAACATTATGAAGAAAATGATTATAGACTCTTATGGAAAAATAAATCTAGGACTAGATATAATCTCTAAGAGGCCAGATGGTTATCACAATATTAGCACCATAATGCAGAGGATAGACCTAAAGGACGTAATAACAATTGAAGAAAGTGAAAAATTTGAAATAACTTGTGATTATGAAGGACATCCACAGATAGAAGATGATTTAATTTATAAGTCATATATGAAATTAAAAGAACTTAAGAATATAGATAAACCAGTAAAAATAAATGTAGAAAAAAACATTCCAATAGGAGCAGGGCTAGCAGGAGGAAGTAGTAATGGGGCAGCCACCCTAGTAGGCCTTAATGAATTTTGGAATTTAGGATATAGCAGGGAAGAATTAATGGAAATTGGTAAACCACTAGGGGCGGACATTCCTTATTGTATAAGGGGAGGTAGTGTTCTTGCCCAGGGCATAGGGGAAGAATTTACAGATATAGAAGATTTTTCAGGTGTAGATATAATTTTAATTTACCCTAATCTTTTCATATCTACAGAAAGTGTCTACCATTCAATAGATGAAAATAAAATGAATAAAATAGACCTGGCAGCTAGTATACATTATATGGAAGAAAGAAACTTTAAGGGGTTAAGGCAAAATATGAAAAACATAATGGAAGGACCAGTTTTTAAAAAATACCCTCTTTTAAAATCTTTAAAAGAGGACTTACTTAATATGGGCAGTGACCTGGCCTTAATGAGTGGAAGTGGGTCTACTATTTTTGGGGTCTTTACTAAAGATATAGATGAAAAATACCAGATGCTTAAAAGTAGGTATCCAGACTATAATATTATAAAAACTAAGACGATATAAGGAGGGTTGACTATGGACAATAGACCCATAGCAGTTTTTGATTCAGGCATAGGAGGCCTAACTGTATTAAAGGAAATAATAGAGCAACTTCCAGGAGAAGATATAGTTTACTTAGGAGATACAGCTAGGATTCCCTATGGTAGCAGGTCTAAAGAAACAGTAATAAAGTATGTAAGGGAAGCCATAGATTTTTTACTTACAAAGGATATAAAGGCAATAGTAATTGCTTGTAATACAGCAACGGCATTAGCTCTTGAAGAGATGAAAGAAGAATTTAAGGACATACCCATAATAGGAGTAGTAGAACCAGGAGCTCTAGCAGCTGCCACAAGTACAAAGAATAACATAATAGGCGTTATAGGAACAGATGGAACCATAAATTCCTTGGCCTACCAAAGGAGTATTAGAAAGCATTTACCCAGGGCAGAGATAATAGGAGTGCCTTGTCCGCTTTTTGTACCAATAGTAGAAGAGGGATGGGAAAATTCTGATGTGGCCTATATAGCATCACAAAAGTATCTTTTGGAGTTAAAAGAACATAATATTGATACCTTGGTTTTAGGATGTACTCACTATCCGGCAATGAGGTATACCATATCAAAGGTTATGGATGGAGTACATTTAGTAAATCCAGCTTATGAAACAGCAAAGTTAACCAGGAATATATTAAAAGAAAAAAATCTCTTAAGTGAAAAACTGGATTCGGGCTTATATGACTACTATGTAACTGATGATCCAGATAAGTTTAAGAGGATTGGCGGAAATATAATTAGGAAGCAAATAGCAGAAGTTTTAAAAATAGACATAAGTAAATAATGGGCGATACAATCGCCCGTTTTTAGGCAGTGACTGCCGAAAAATAAGCGGGGTGAAAAAATGAATGATTTATTTTTCAGAGAGAACATTTTTGAAATATTAGACCATTTAGAAGAGGGCATACACATAATAGATAAAAATGGGGGTATTGTCTATTATAATGCATTTGCACAAAACATTGATGGGATAGACAGGGACAAGGTTTATGGACAGAACCTTCTTGATGTTTATCCATCTTTAACAGAAGAAAGTAGTACTCTTTTAAAGGTAATAAAAACAGGAGTGCCTATTCATAAGGAAGAACAAACTTTTTTAAACTATAAGGGTGAAAAGATAACTACTGTAAACTCTTCCCTACCTATAAAGAGCAAGGGGAAAATAGTAGGTGCCTTGGAGATATCTAAGGATATTACTAAGGTTAGGAAGATGTCAGAAGAAATAGTAGACCTTCAATCTAAGCTTTATAGGAAGGATAAGAAGGAGAAAAGTGGTAAGGAAGAAGCTACCTATACGTTTAATGACATAATAGGTTTAGACAAGAATATTATTAAATTAAAGGCCCTATCTCTTAAGGCGGCCCAAACAGATGTGTCTGTCTTGGTCTCTGGTGATACAGGAACGGGAAAAGAGCTATTTGTCCATGCAATCCACAATGAAAGTCCAAGGAGAAAGAAGCCTTTTATTACTCAAAACTGTGCAGCTCTTCCAGCTAACCTTTTAGAGGGTATTCTCTTTGGTACTATTAAGGGTGGTTTTACAGGGGCTGAAGACAGGCCAGGTTTGTTTGAACTAGCCAATGGAGGAACGCTTTTTTTAGATGAGATTAACTCTATGCCAATTGAACTCCAGTCAAAGCTTTTAAGAGTCCTACAGGATGGCAGTATCAGAAGGGTAGGAGATACTAAGACTACAGATGTAGATGTAAGAATAATATCTGCTATGAATATTAATCCTGATGAAGCCCTGGAGAAAAAACAGATAAGAAGGGACCTTTACTACAGGCTAAATGTAGTTTCTTTTGAGATACCGCCCTTAAGGGAAAGGCCTAGCGACATACCCATCTTAACCAAGTTTTTTATTGAAAAATTCAACTACAAATTTGATAAAAACATTAAGGAAATATCAGAAGATGCCCTAGATGTATTTATGCAACAGAGATGGGATGGAAATGTAAGAGAGTTAGAACACCTAATTGAGGGTATAATGAGTATAATAGATGGACAAGTAATTGAAATAGGTCATATTCCAGCAAGGATTAGACAAAAAGATAAGATCAAATCTGAAATAACAGCCAATTCACTAAAAGATATTCTAGAAGATAAGGAAAGAGAAATAATAAGAGAAGCTCTTAAGATATCTGATTTCAACGTAACCCAAGCAGCAGACTTGTTACAAATTCCAAGACAAACCCTACAATATAAGAGGAAAAAATTAAAGATATGAAAACTTATGCCCAATTTTGGGCGTATTTTTTCATATCTTCAATAAAAAATAAAGCCAATAAAATCTCAAGACAAATCATTTAATCCCGTCTAATGGGTTGAAATCATTTGTTTAATAAGTAACAATTAAAGAAATAGAATTTATTTCAGCAAGTTGGCACAGAAGTTGCAATAATAATTGCTGTATATGAAAGTTTAAAATTCAAAGGAGGAATACATAATGAAAAAAGGAAATGCATATGGTACTCATAGGGTTATAGAGCCTAAAGGAGTTCTACCACAACCAGCAACAAAAATTGACAATGATATGGAAATTTACGATAACGAAATCTTAATAGATGTTAAAACATTAAATATTGACTCAGCAAGTTTCACTCAAATTAGCGAACAAGCTGGTGGAGATGTTGAAAAAATCAAAGAAATTATGCAAGGAATTGTTGCAGAAAGAGGTAAGCACCAAAACCCAGTAACTGGTTCAGGCGGAATGCTTATAGGAACAGTTGAAAAAAT
>CAZRYA010000193.1:0-3672 GCA_964604235.1 uncultured Tissierellaceae bacterium
AAGGATTTAATAAAATAAAAATAAAAGTAAGAAGTCTTGGAACTTATAAGTTCCAAGACTTCTTACTTTTATTAGACTAGGTCAATTCTCTTAAGTAATTATAGTCTGCTTTAGAAAGTTTGTGCTGAAAAACTATTGATTCAGTAGAATTGCTAAAGGTGAAAATATTCCCCTTGACCTTAATAACTAGGTCATCACGGCTAGATTTAAAATCGCCAATAGAAATATGATCTTCATAGATGTTTATAACCTGTGCATCTTGTAATTTGGATAGCCTATATAAGGCGAAAGCAATCAAAATTACAGAAAGTGCAGGTATGGCTATTCTAACAGGTAGACCTATAAAGTTAAATTCTTTTAAAAAGGGTAAAAAGGATACAATAGAGGCAATTACCCCAACTACTATATCTATATAGTAACCATTTTTATTTACGCTAATTTTTTTCACTAATTTTTGTGAACTCATAATAACCTCCCAAGATGTAAATTAAATGTTGAGTAGGTCAGCTGGTGTGAAGTTATCCTGGTCTAATATAACTTGACCAGGCATTAAATCAATTATAAATTCAGCTGAATCCTCAATTACTGCTTTTGCTAAATGTCCTCTTATAAAAACTAGGCCATCCTCACTTAAAGTAACACAACATTTTATATATGGTTTTCCATTGATTAATGCTATATTACCATGTAAATTGACGATTGTCATATCTTCATTAAACTCTTCGATAAAGTATCTATTGCTGACTTGATCATATAGGCCTAAAATTGCTTCACTGGATTTCCCAACTCCATATATAATAGCAAGGTCTATACTTTCTTTTTCTGCAATTTTTTTCAAAGTTGATATTACTTCGTCCCCTGTATCTAAATTAAGTAAAAGCTTGTTCTGAAACTTTGCATACTTCATAAGATCTCCCCCTTTAATTAAATATACCCTAATAATTCAACAAATAAAATAAAATTATAAATATGGTATAATAGTTGGACTAGATTTAAGGAGGAAAAGTCATGGAATTAATATTTGCAGTAGATGAAAACTGGAATATAGGCTACCAGGGAGACATGTTATTTAGAATAAGCAAGGATTTAAATAGGTTTAAAGACCTAACGACAGGCCATATATTAATAATGGGTAGGAGAACTTTTGAAGCTTTACCTGGCTGTAAGCCTCTTCCTAATAGGATAAATATAGTGCTTACAAGTAATGAGGCTTATGATGTAGGAAATGGATATTTAGTATCTTCAATTGTAGAGCTAGACCAATTACTTGAAAAAATAAATGGAGATAAAATTAAGAAGGAATTTTTAATAGGTGGTGGAAATTTAGTAGACCAATTAATAGACAGGTGTACTTATGGCCATATAACAAAAGTCTTAAAGGCTTTTACAGATTATGACACATCCCTATATAACTTAGATAGGGACCCTAGGTGGAAAGTGGTAGGAGAATCACCAGTCTATCAAGATGGAAGTGTTAATTACAGGTATGTGGATTATGAAAGGGACGAGTGATTTTATGAAGTTAGAAGGCAAGTATGGTCAGGCTTTAGTATTTACAGATGATTTAGAGCCAGGTGCAAGAAAACAGATAGAAACTTTATTAAATCAGGATTTTATGGAAGCTTCTAAAATAAGAATAATGCCTGATGTTCACGAGGGAATAGGGTGTGTTATAGGTTTTACAGGTGAAATGGGAGATAAGCTAATACCCAATATAGTAGGGGTAGATATTGGTTGTGGAATGCTTACAGTGAAAATAGGTAAGCATGAAATAGATTATAATAAGCTTGATAAAATAATTAGGACTAATATTCCTTCAGCTAGTGAAGTTCATGAAAGAAAGCAGGTAGACTTTAGCCAATTAAAAGACTTAAATATATATAGGGAAATTAAAGGAATGAAGAGGGTTGAAAGGAGTATAGGTAGTCTAGGGTCTGGAAACCATTTTATTGAACTAGGAGAAGATTCCCTTGGAGACAAGTACTTAATAATTCATTCTGGCAGTAGGAATTTAGGTAAACAAGTTGCAGAGTTTTACCAAAATTTAGCGATAGATTTAGCCAGTGGCAAGGAAGATTACTATATAAAAAAAGAAGAGCTTATAAATTCCTATAAGGAAATGGGAAAGAAATCAAAGATAAATAAGGCCTTAAAAGACCTAGAGAAGAATTATAGAAATTTAAGGCCAAAGTATCCAGCTAACCTATGCTACCTGTATGGAAGATACAGGATAGACTATTTAGAAGATATGAGGATAGCACAAGCTTATGCTAGTTTGAATAGGATAACTATGGCAGATATAATCCTGAAAAACTTATTAGATCAAGGGGTTGGAGAGTTTTTTCATTTTGAAACTGTCCATAATTATATAGATTTTGAAGATAATATTATTAGGAAGGGAGCCATTAAGGCAGGAAAAGGAGATATGCTTTTAATCCCCCTTAATATGAGGGATGGCTGTATATTGGCAGAAGGTTTAGGCAATGAAGAGTGGAATAATTCTGCCCCTCACGGTGCAGGCAGGTTGATGAGTAGGAAAGATGCAAAAGAAACTTGGACAATGGAAGAGTTTAAGGAGTCTATGTTAGGGGTCTACTCCACATCAGTTAATCCAACCACCTTAGATGAATGTCCAATGGCCTATAAGCCCAAAGAAGATATTATAGAGAGTATAGGAGAAACAGTAAAAATATTGGACTTAATAAGGCCACTTTACAATTTCAAGGCATAGAAAATAGCTCCAAGTAGATAATATAATTTTGATGAGGCTATCTACTTAGAGCTATCATATCTGATTTTTTATTTTATATTATAAAGTATTTCTATTAATTTATCTGCATCAAAATTATAAAGCCATATATCTGGTTCAAATCCTCTTGATTCTTGGTAGTAGTCATCCTGGTATAGGTTCCAGCTATTACCAAAAGAAAAATACAACTTAGTCTTATCTAGACTTCCACCAAATATGGCGGGATTGCTTATGGCGCCTAAAGTTGGTGTTCCAATAAACAAGGTATTTTCCACATGGTGGAGAGAATCTATTAGAGCTTCTGAAAAAGACATAGTATACTGATCTACCAGGATTATGAGCTTGTTAGGATTTGGAATAATACTATCACTAGGTCTAAGTATACAGTGGTTTTCATCTAATATCTCAGGATCCAGTAGATTTATATACTCTTCCCAATATTCTGGGCCAAACAATTTTTCATTTAAAATAGAAAAGTCGTAGGAAGACCTTACTATTTCCTCACCTGTTAAGGATTTGAAAAATTCAGTTGTATTTATATGGTGGCCATTCATATTTCCTCTTAAATCTAAAATGGAAATTTCAGCTTCCTTAATCTCAGTCAAGGCATTTTCTATTAGTTGATTTGCCTCTAGATTATCACTGGACGGGAAACTTCTTAGGCTTAAATATGGAATTTTTTCATTGGAAAATTTAGGGTTATTATTAGGGCTATTTGATGGTGTAATGGTATCGAATTTTAAAGTCCTACTAGTTCCATCTTCAAAGATCAATTTTTCAGGACGCTTGTCATCTTCAAAGGCATATAGGCTATAGTAGAGTTCACCCTTGTCAGAAATAGATGGCTTTAAGAGACCTTCAATTTCTTCTAGGTTGGATATCCTGCTCCCATTAACAAGTTCATAGTAACCAGCGTCATCCTT
>CAZRYA010000194.1:0-3667 GCA_964604235.1 uncultured Tissierellaceae bacterium
TTGCCTTATTAGGTTTTTCATATAAGAAACCCTCATTATCTCCACTATAATTTGCTTTAACCAAGTCAGAATTTCTAACATATACACCATAATTAGGTGCCTCCATACCCATAGCATTTAATAAAGATTCACAAGCCAAGGAATTTCCACCTGGATTATTTCGAATGTCAATTATAACCTTATCTATCCCGCCTTTAACGGCTTTGCTCAAGTCATCTGCCACTTTATTTAAATTACTATTATCAATACATACATTCATATCAATATAAAATATATCACTATCATAGTCCATTCTATTTCCTTAGAGTAATCATAAATATCATATGGATCCTTACTAACAAAACCTACATATGATTCAGATATAATACCCCTGTCATCTATTAAAACACCTACTTTATTATCATATATTTTACAATTAGCCTTTTCTATTATGTCATAATTAAAAGCAAAAAGACTTCTATTATAGATCCTAGCAGTTTCATTTTCAGCTACAAAATAATGGTCTACTAAATCTAATATATTATTGACTTCTATAGATCCTACTTTTATAAGTTTCTTATGAGTTTTATTTCCATTTTCATCTAAAAGAAAGATTCCATCTCCATCTAAGTAATAATCCAAATCTAAAAACTCTTGGCTGGAGAGTAAGCTTAACCCTGTATGACCATCGCCTAAGACTCCCAAATAAGTTCTTAATAAAAATTTAAAATCATCTAGTTTAGTTGCTTCATCTATTGAGTTTAAAAATTCACTCTTAGCAATCTCATATTCTTCACCAATATCGCCTAAAGCAAAAGCTGGATGACTATTTTCTAAAGTATTTACTAATTCTAAAGCGTCCTGGTAATATATAGAATCTACCTGCCTTAAGGGGATTTCTCCCCCCTCATATTCTTTTACTTCTATATTTTTCAAATCATTCTTACATCCTGTAAATAATACTAGCGTTAGTAAAATTAATAAAATTTTTTTTAAGCTTGCCTTCATTTAACCCTCCCCCTTAAAGTTTAATTGAAAAAAGGATGATTAACACACTTGTCAATCATCCCTTTAGGTCTTATACTAATTTCTTACTCACATATTCAGATGTCATGGCCCTAAGCATACTTACATAGGATAGTCTGAATTCTACAATATCTCCTACCTTGTAGTCCACCTTAGAATCTGTTCCATCTAGTATCAGATGGTCTGAACTCCCACCTAGTATTATAATATCCTCATCTATTGGAAACATTGTGTCCAAATCTATATCTTGTTTACCTATACCACACAGCATTCTCTTTCTAACTCCCCTATCTACAAAAGTCGGAATATTGCCAAAAGCATCCTTTCCTATTTTGCCTTGGGGTACAGATGGTTTTTCTTTGATTTCTATTATCTGGACCTGTAGTTTAAATGCATCATTTACTGTTCCTGGTATTTGGGTTTCAAAAGATGGCTCTGTTCCTAAAACTAATGATTCTCCCAGCCTTAAATTATTTATGCCTGAAGTAAGTCCTTTTTGGGCTAAATGTAAAGTTGCTGAATTTCCTCCAGATACAATCTCTAATTTTAATTTGTATCTATATTCTATTTCTTTTCCTATGCTTACAAGTCTAAGCAAGCTAGATTCTTCTGGAATAACACCACCATAACAGGCCATATTAGTTCCTATCCCTATTAATTTAATTCCTTTTTCTTTTAATATTTCTCCTACTGCATCATATAGGTCCTCTTCTTCAAAATAACCCTCTCTTAAGTCACCTAGGTCAAACATTAGAACAATTCTATGAACTTTTCCTTTTGCTTCTGCAAGTTTACCAATTGCTCTAATAGTTTCAATTTCAGAGTTAAAAGATATATCTACATAGTCAACTATATCCTCCACCTCTGACAACATAGGGATTCTAAGCATCATCTTTTCAATATTTAAATCTTTCAACTTCTTAATATTTTCTATTCTAGAATCAGCCAGGTAACTTACTCCACCTTTAATATAGGCTTGAGCTATTTGAGGATCTCCGCAGAAAACCTTAGTTACACCTGCAATATTAACTCCATTTTTTTCACAAATTGTAGCTACAGCACTTACATTATTTTCTATTTTTTTTAAATCAACCATTAGTTTTGGGTATGTCATTTAAATCTTCCTCTCTTGAAAACTATTTATTAAAACTCTTCTCCATTAAAGTTACTGCTTCTTCTGGATACTTTTTAGACATTACTCCTATAGAAGCCATAATATAATCGTTATCAATCAATATTTTAGCCTCTTCATTGGGAAATAATTCTGTTCCCTTGTTAGACTTTGCAATACTCTTTAGTATATCAATCCTTCTAGGAAGTCTTGTAAGAGCCCCTCCCGTACCAATAATATACTTAACCTGCGTTAAGTCTTTACCCTCAGCAACAGTTTTCTTACCGCCTGGCCCATATAGGTGTTTTAAATGTCCTGCATGTCTCCCTACTGCTGTTATTGTAGCATATTCTGTTAAAATTTCAACAAATTTTTTAGATAAATCATCTTCAGGAATAGGTTTATGATTTTCAATTAATGTATTTAACTCATTTTCACTAATATTTAATTTTTTCCCTATATCTTCTAATCCCATAGAATCTACAATATTTTTCATATTTACATAGACACCTAAATCACCTTCAACTGTTCTTTTAGCCAAAGGCTCAGGGTTTAATAATATTCGGGCTATCTCATCTGAATCTTCTGATACTGAATGTAAGTCTGTTGTAGCTCCACCTACATCTATGGTTACCAAGTCCCCCATATGACCATATAGGAGTTTAGAAGATTCCATAACTGCTCCTGGTGTAGGCATAATAGATCCTGTCACCATATCCCTGACATTTTCCATACCTGGTGCATGGATAATGTGTTTTTCAAATACATTTTGTATAACTTCTCTAGTTGGTTCTATATTTAATTGGTCTATACTAGGATATACATTTTCAACTAAATACAACTCCTCACTATTAAAAATCTCCTTCATTTCTTCTTGATTTTCAATATTTCCAGCATAAATTATAGGTATAGAAAGGTTTAAATCTTTTATTAACTCAGCATTATAAATAGCAGTATCCCTTTCACCATAGTCAACCCCACCTGCAAGTAAAATGATATTGGGTTTTAACTCCTTTATTTTTTTTAAGTCTGTCCTCCTAAGTTTTCCTGCTGTAATGTATTCTATATTGGCTCCTGCTCCTAAAGCAGCTTCTTTAGCTGCTTTTACAGTCATATCATAGACAAGTCCATGGACTGTCATTTTTAAACCACCTGCAGCGCTAGATGTTGCAAGTAGTTCTTTATAGGATAGGTCTTCTACTCCTAGTTTGTCCTTTAAATCTTCTATGGCTCCTTTAAGGCCTATGTTGACATCACCTTCAAGTACTGTAGTTGCCCATTGACCCTGCCCTATAAATTTAGGACAGGTGGCAAATTCTGAAAAGGCATTTACTACCGTTGTCGTACTACCAATTTCAGCTACTAATAGATCAATTTTCATCTTCCATCTCTCTTCTTCTCTTAACTAAGAATGTAGCAACGTGACCTCCATTACTTCCTCTACCAAATCCCACATCCATTCCATTTTCAACTGCCAGCTCATTGGATACCTGAGTTCCTCCCCCTACTAGGATTATCTCATCTCTGATCCCCTTCTCTATACATAGTTCA
>CAZRYA010000195.1:0-392 GCA_964604235.1 uncultured Tissierellaceae bacterium
AGGTTCTATATTAGTTTACAAGTCAAATATGTATAGCTATAGGGACCTACCACTTAGGTGGGGAGAGTTAGGACTTGTTCATAGGCATGAACTTTCAGGAGCCTTACATGGCTTGTTTAGGGTTAGGACTTTTACCCAAGATGATGCCCACCTGTATGTACTTCCTTCTCAAGTTAAGGAAGAACTTGTTAAGATTATAGAGTTAACTGATAAAATCTACAATGTATTTGGCTTTGACTACTATGTAGAATTGTCTACAAGACCAGAAAATTCCATGGGTACAGAAGAACAATGGGAAATAGCTACTAATGGCTTGATTGAAGCCTTAAATGAAAAAGGTATTAAGTATATAGTAAATGAGGGAGATGGTGCATTTTATGGACCTAAGATAG
>CAZRYA010000195.1:402-3663 GCA_964604235.1 uncultured Tissierellaceae bacterium
CAATTAGATTTCCAAATGCCAGAAAGATTTGATATTAGTTATATAGATAGTAATAACGAAAAAAGTAGGCCTGTTATGATTCATAGGACAATATTTGGAAGTATGGAAAGATTTATGGGTATCTTAATAGAACACTATGCAGGTAGGTTCCCAGCTTGGCTAGCACCAGTTCAGACAAAGATTCTACCTATATCAGATAAATTTGCAGACTATGCTAAGGAAGTAGAGGCAAGATTAAAAGAAGCAGATATTAGGGTAGAGACAGATTTAAGAGATGAGAAAGTAGGCTATAAAATAAGGGAAGCCCAATTAAATCAAATTCCTTATATGTTGGTAATAGGAGAAAAGGAAGTTAGTGAAGGAAGTGTATCAGTAAGGTCTAGAGATACAGGAGAACAAGTATCTATGAGCTTAGATGATTTTGTAGCTAATTTAACAGCAGAAATAAAAGAAAAAAAATAGATTTGTTATAAGACTAGTCCTTATGTTAATATATATACATAGGGACTATTTTAATAGGAGGGTTTTATATGAAAAAGGCAAAGAAAAGTATACTGGTATTTGCACTTATCATAATACCAATGATTTTAGCAGGGTGTAGCGTAAATGAAAGAGCATTAGGAAATGCTTTAATGAATAATGCCAAAATTGAAAGAGTAGAGAACAAAACCAGCTTAAAATTAAACTTAGAACATTCTAGGCTTAACCAAGACGAGTTAAATACTTTTAAACTAGTAAACAATGTGTTAAAGGATTTAGAAGTAGAAATAGGACAAAAGACAATTACTAATAAGGCTAAGGATAAAGTCTTATCTGAGATGGATTTCAATGTAACTTTTAAGGGGATTGAATATCCTTTTAAGGTCTTTTTAGATATGGATATGTCAGGTAATAATGTAAAGATGAGAGAAGTAATAAGCCTGCCAGAATCTATCAGGGAAATGGCCAACAAAGAATTAGGCGAAGATGTATTAAAAGAGTATATAGATTATGATGTAATGGCTTTAATGGAAGAAATGGGTATGGAGGAAGATTTTAAGACATCTTTAAATGAAAGCAAGAAGATAAATAAGACTTTCTATAAAGAAGATGGGGACTTGGCAAAAAGTTTCTTTAAAGATTTTAAGCCAGAAGTTGACTTTAATTTAGAAAAAGGAAATTCTAATTTAAATGGAGAGAGTATCACCACTTATAAAGTTAGATTAAATGATGAAAACACCAAAAAATTATTTGCTTACTTTATGGATTATATGCTAAATGATGATACTATGAAGACCTTAGTAATGGAATCTATGAAAGAGTCTATGAAGGCAATGAAAGAAATTGATCCAGATTATAATATAGAAGAATATGAAAAAGAAATGAAAATGGGCATGGAAATTATGAAAGAAGTTATAGAATCTATTAAACTTATTGGAGATAGAGGGCTTAACTTAGAGTATGGAGTTAATAAATCAGGCTTTATAGTTAGCACTAAGGGAGATTTAAACTTTAACTTTGATTTGGAGAACATATATCCAGAATCAAAGGGTAGTGTAAACTTTAACCTAATTTTCAATTCAGAGAATAAGGACATAAATAGTAAGGATTTAAAGGTAGAGTTTCCTCAATTGACTGAGGAAAATAGTATTAGCTTTGTAGAATTAATGAATGTGTCAGGTGGAGGAATGGACCAACCTAAAAGTGATCAACCTACAGTTAAACCTGTAAATTAGAATAAAAATTAAGAAAGATATAGGCTCTTAGGCCATATCTTTCTTTTACTTTAATCTGGAATTTCTTGTTATATTAAAATAAAGCCTATATAATAGATTAAAAGGAGATGATTTAGTGAAATATTTAGAACTTATAGAGGAATACAAAGAAGATATTATTAAATCTACTCAAGAGATAATAAGGATAAAGTCTATTGAGGAAAAGCCACTTCCTGGAATGCCTTTTGGAAAGGGACCATATGATGCTTTAGTTTGTGCCTTAGATCTAGGAGCAGAAATGGGTTTTGAAACTAAAAATATGGAAGGCTATGCTGGATGGATAGAGTTTGGACAAGGTGAAGAAACTTTAGGTATTTTAGCCCATGTAGATGTAGTACCAGAGGGAACAGGATGGACATATCCTCCTTATGGAGCAGAGATACATGATAATAAAATTTGGGGTAGGGGAACCCTAGATGATAAGGGACCAGCTATAGCAGCTCTTTATGCTATGAAGGCCATAAAGGATTCAGGCTTAAACTTAAACAAAAAAGTTAGGATGATACTGGGGACCAATGAGGAAACTGGATGGGGATGTATGGACTATTACTTTAAAAATGAGAAGGCTCCTGATTTAGGTTTTACTCCAGATGCTGATTTTCCAGTAATTTATGGGGAAAAGGGAATTATAATATTTGACTTAGTTACAGATTTTGAAAGCGAGCCATATAAGGGAATAGAAGTTAAGGAATTGATGGGAGGAAATGCTCCTAATATGGTTCCAGATAACGCTAGGGTTCTTCTAAATGTAGAAGATACTGGAGAGATAAAAGCTTCTTTTGATAAGTTTATGGACCTTAATGACTACCCACTGGACTTAAAAATAGATGGAAATAGTGTAGAGATTACAGCTGGAGGGATTTCAGCCCATGGAAGCACTCCAGAGGTTGGAAAGTCAGCAATAACTTATTTAATGGCCTTTTTAGGTGAGATTTTTCAGGGACAAGATAACTTTTCTAATTTTATAGGTCTATATAATGAAAGAATAGCTTTTCAACACTATGGAGAGAAAATTGGCTGTGGATTATCTGATGACATTTCGGGTAAATTGAACTTTAACCCTGGTGTCTTATCTTTAGTAGATGATAAGATTATATTAAAGGTAAATGTAAGGTATCCTATAAAGTCTAGTGCTAGACAAGTTTATGATGGTATACATGAAAATTTAAAGGGAACTTGTATGTATCTAATAGAGGGACAAGGAGAGACGCTACCCTTATATGTTGATAAGGATAGTTTCTTAGTTTCTAAGTTAATGGACATATATAGGGAAGAAACAGGAGATAGTCTAGCAGAGCCACTTACAATAGGTGGGGGAACTTATGCCAGGGCTATGAAAAATGCTGTGGCTTTTGGACCAATGTTCCCAGGCCAGGAAGCTTTAGCCCATCAAAAAGATGAGTTTATAGATATTGACCACTTAATGCAGCTTACTAGAATTTATGGTAAGGCAATTTATGAACTTGCAAAATAAAATGTTTGACAAATAAATTATGCTTAGGTATAA
>CAZRYA010000196.1:0-2883 GCA_964604235.1 uncultured Tissierellaceae bacterium
GTCCATAAGGTCACTTTTAAAATATATCCTCTCTTCTTTTAGCTTAACTGACCTATAGGCCCTATTGGCCTTATAATAAACTTCATCTATCCAACTCTTCATACTAAATATTCTAATATCTTTAGCATAAACTGGATCCCTGCTTATCCTGTTCAGGTAGTTCATTTCCTTAATCAAGTGGCTTCTTTCCCCCTTGGTCTCTTCTACCCTCTTGTCATTATAAGCACTATATAAAGAGCTAATTATGGTGCTTATAGCTATAATTAAAACTATCCTATAGTCAATTCTCCCTGTAATCATCAAAAAAACTACTATTCCTAGAACTGATTCTACAAGTAAAGATATAGTCTCCCAAATATGTTCCCCTGCTGATGCATTTGAATGCAAACTTCGCTCCCCCTCATGTCTTGCCTTTCTAAAGGCTTCATCATATAAGTTAGGATATGAAGTTCTTCCTAGTTTTAGGTTAAACTTATTATTTAAACCAGTTCTGACATCTATCCTAGCAAAGAGAACATTAGCTTTTAAATAGGCTATTAAACCTGAAGTAAGGATAATTCCTATAGAATAAATTCCTATTAGCTTTAAAATTTCTTCCATAGTAGAAGTCCTCGATAAAAGTTCAACTACCTTCGGAAGAAAAAACAACCTTAAAGTTTCAAGACCTATTGTCAAAACAGGTATGACTAGGACAAAAAATAAAACTGAAGGTCCTACAAGAAAAGACTCTTTAACCATAAAACTTATATTACTTAAAATACCATACTTAACTTCTTGTCTATTGTTCATCCAATCCCCTCCTAAGTACCTATTAAGTTAACATATAAAACCATAAAAATCCGCCTTGTTGACCAATTGCTTTATTTAGGGATGAATTGTAGTTATTGGGGAAGTAGTATTTCTGTTGAAAAAGCTCCTTCCTCACTATTTATATTTAAGTATCCTCCATTTTTCTCCACGAAATCTTTTATCCTAGAAAGTCCTATTCCATGATCTTTTCCCTTAGTAGAATTAAAGGATAAGGCCAATAGACTTCCATCTTTAAGTTCTACTTCACTTCTAGAAATCCTCTTTACATAGGTTAAATTTACCAAGATAGATCTATTTATCTTGTAAAACCTATTATCTAATTGGTCTCCTACTTCCTTCAAAGTCTTCTTAGAAATATAGGTTTTTTTGCCACTATATAGGCTTATATAATTTCCACTTACTTCAACATAAGATATGTCATATAAGGCTAACCTAACCATTCCTTCCTTAGTTTCTAAGAAGACTGATTTATCACTGGTAGTTAATCTGCTTAAAGCCTTGTCCAGTACTTGATATAATTTATTTTCCTCTATAGGTTTAAGTAGGTAGTTTAAGGCCTCAACATCATAACCCCTGTCTATATAGTCCATATATCCAGTAACAAATATAATCTGCATCTCCCTATTATGAGTCCTTATTTTCTCTGCAAGTTCTACCCCATTTATCTCTTCCATTTCTATATCAAGTAATAAAATATCAATTTTTTTGTCCTCTTCATAGTGGAATAGAAAATTTTCCCCTGAAGAAAAGCTTTCTACCCTTATATCCTCTTTAGACCTTATGACCCACTTTTCCACAAGAGATTCCACATATTCTCTTACTAAAACTTCATCATCACATATGGCAATTTTATAAGTCAATTTTCTCCCCTAATATAATATTTAATGATTTAAATATAACACATATTAGCACATATAAAAAATAGGTATTACCTAAGTAAGACCTATTTTTATAAAATTAAGTTATTTAATTAATCTTCCCTACTCTTCTTAAACCTATTTCCAAATTTGTCATCTTCATCCTCATCAGTGTAGTCTTCCTCGATAGGGTGTACTTTAATATGAACTCTTTCTATTCTTCTTTCTGACATTTTCTTTACTTCTAGCTCAATATTCTCATATTTGATTTTAACATTTTCATCTTCCTTGGGAATACGGCCTAAAAAATCCATTATAAAACCACCTATGGTTTCATAGTCTCCTTCTGGTAGCTCTATCCCTGTCTTACTTATAAATTCATCTATGTTTACAGATCCATCTACATCCATCTCATTTTCACAAATTTGGATATAATCTTCCTCTTCTTCATCATACTCATCTTGTATGTTACCAACTATTGATTCTATAAGGTCTTCAATAGTTACTATTCCTGCAACTCCCCCATACTCATCTGAAACTATACTCATTTGAATCTTACTCTCTAACATTTCAGCAAATAGTTCCCCACATTTTTTAGTAAGAGGAACATAAACGGTTTCCCTCATAATATTTCTTACGTTTATGTCTTCTGGAACCCTTTTACCCACATAGGGAAGCAGGTCTTTTACATGGAGTATTCCCCTCACATCATCTATATCTTCCTCATAGACTGGCAGCCTAGAATTTCCCGCTTCTATGGCAATTTCTAGAGCTTCTTCTATAGTTGCTTCTATAGGTACAGCTTCTATATCCATCCTAGGTGTCATAATATCTTCAGCATTTATATCATCAAATTCAAAAATATTATCTATCATATTCTTTTGAATAATTTCTATTACTCCTCTTTCTCCACCAACATCTACCATCATTCTTATTTCCTCTTCGGTAAGTTCTTCTTCATCTGCATTTGGATCCATTCCCAATAGGCTAACCACAACATTTGTAGACAATGATAGAAAATTTACTATTGGATTAAATACAACTGCTATGAAATCTAATACTCCTATAAAGGCAAAGGCTATTTTTTCCGACCTTTGCATGGCCACCCTCTTAGGAACTAACTCACCCAATACAAGGGTAAAATATGAAGTTATTAGGGTAACCAGTATAAAACTTGCTGCTGCTAAAATTTTAGCCACAAATACATAAAGCCGTG
>CAZRYA010000196.1:2893-3606 GCA_964604235.1 uncultured Tissierellaceae bacterium
ACCAGTATAAAACTCATAGATTTTATTAAACCTGCACTAGCTGATAAACTTGGCATTAGCTTAACTAAGCCATTAGCAAAGGGCTCTGATAGGTTTGATGCTGCACTACCTGCTGTAAAAAAACCTGCAAGAGTTACCCCTATTTGAATAGTCGCCAAAAAATTTGACGAATTGCTTAATAATTTAAGTATTTTTTTTGCCTTCTTATTTCCTTCATCTGCCATTTTCTTTAACTTATTATCATTTAAAGATATTAAGGCTATTTCAGATGCCGCAAAAAAAGCATTGATTAGGATTAAAATAAATAAAATTAAAATCTGGAGCCCTATAGATGACCCAGCCGACTCAATTTCCATAATTGACTTTTTCCCCTTTCATTTTTAAAATTATGTTCATAGATTATTTTTTAATAAATACAATTCTTATAATATACATTATATCTAATTTTATCAATAATTTGTATAAATTATGAGAATTAATATAATTTTATCTAGCTTCTTTACTTATATCAATATTTACCCTTATTTTAATTTTATAATAAAAAAGACTTATTCTTTTAGAATAAGTCTTTTAATCTGGAGGCGACACCCAGATTTGAACTGGGGGTAGAGGTTTTGCAGACCTCGGCCTTACCACTTGGCTATGTCGCCAGATTTAATTGGAGCGGAAGACGAGATTCGAACTCGCGACCCTCGCCTTGGCAAGGCGATGCT
>CAZRYA010000197.1:0-3585 GCA_964604235.1 uncultured Tissierellaceae bacterium
GCCTAGAATAACCCGGCGTTCTAGAATTTGTCAGGTTGTGGTTAACTGTGTATAGCCCTCTTTGAGAGGCAAGCAAACCACTTACTGCTGTATTAAGTCCAAAAAACATCTACACCCCTCCTATCTACCAACTAGACCTAGTCTATTTACTAGGACATCTATCATTTCATCTACTGCATTTAAAACCCTCGAATTAGCTGCATAAGAGTGCTGAAATTTAACCATGTCAGCCATTTCTTCATCCATAGAAACATTGGAGACAGCCTGTCTTTTTTGGTCAATTGCAGTAATTAAAAAAGTTTGGCTAGTTGTCTGAGTGTCTGCTTCTTGTTTTTCTAAAGCCAGACTTGTAACTATATCCCTATAGTATTGGTCTAAGTTAAGTTTTTCTCTTAGGTTGTATATTTTCTTGATTAATTCACCGTTTCCAACTCCACCTGTGGCAACTGGTTTTGATGAAACTGCCATCTTGTTTAAATCATGCAGTTCTGGGTTTACCCTTATGTTGGCTGCATCTATATTGGCTGTTCCCCCATTTGCTGCTACAAAAAAGTGAGTTCCCTCGGTTCCGTCTAAGCCATGGCCCTTTTCCATTATTTTATTAATTTTATCTGCCATGGATTTTACCATTATGTCTAACCTATCTTTATATTCATTTATCGATTCATCCCTTACGGCTATATAACCGCCAATTTCTCCAGACCCCTTTAGGTCTATTTTTTCATCTGTTCCCTCCCAATACAGGTAGCCATATCCATTATTTAAATTTGGGTCTACATCTATCTGAACCTTATTTACAAAGGCTCCATTTACTAGGTCTCTTCCATGAAGTGATACTACTGTTCCTCCTTGAGGATCTGTGTAGGTCTTCACTGGTAGAAGGGATGATAATCTATCTATTGCTGCATTTCTTTCGTCTCTTAAATCATTTGCCTTCATTCTAACATCTGCTTCGTCTTTTTTTATAGCACTATTTAACTTTTGAATATCTTCAAGTAGTCTATTTACTTCATTTACCTTATTGGTAATCTCCTTGTCAATATTTTGTTGGGCCCAATTTAATTGACTAGAAATGTGATTTACTGTTTGAGTATAGGCAACAGCTGATTCGTGAACCAAGGCCCTAAGTGTTGATGATTCTGGCTCTTTGTCCAGTTCATTCCAGCTATTCCAAAAATCATTCATCACACTTTGCATTCCACTTGACGTTATTTCATTAAAAATAGCTTCCACATCACCTAGGCTTTCAGACTTTCCTTGGTAGTATCCTAACTTTGGAAGCTCTCCTCTTATTTGTAAATCTAAAAATTCATCTCTTATTTGTCTTATATGTTTAACCTGGACCCCTGTCCCAACCTGCTGGTTAGGATTGGTCCCCCTGTAGTTACTATTTCCGTGTATTGCTGATTGCCTAACGTAATTTGGATTGTTTGCATTACTTATATTGTGGGATATTGTGTTTAACGAATACCTAGATGCATTTAACCCTGATACTGATATATATAATCCTCCAAATGCCATATCTACACCTTCCTATCAAATATACTATTTCCTTCTCCCTTATTTGGATCTTTTTCATTTCCATAATTAGATGGAGTTTCAACACTTCTCATTAAATTCATATTAAAGTCTATCCAATCTAAGTTTTCCCTTATTAGGCTAGTATTTAACTTGTTATTTTCATTTAGCTCTTCTATCAAATCGGCCATTTTTTCTTTAATATGTAGTAATTCTGCTTTTCCTTCTGGTACGGTTTCTATTAAATTTGAAATGGGAGTATCCACAGCTACTCCCCAAGAATCCAATAATTTAGTTCTAGCTACTTCCAGATTACCTATACCATTTACTAGCTTTTCTTCCTCTTTAGTTATTTCATTTAATTTAATTGGGTCATTTTCTACAATTACATCTTTCTTCATTAGTGAAAGTTGGTTCAACCTAAATATTAGGTCATACTCCTCCTGTAAAAGAGACTCTAATTCCTTACTAAAACTCATCCAATCACCAGCCTTATATCTTCTTGTCAAAATTTAAAGAATCTACCATCTTGTTTGCAATCTCACGTCCTGAAACATTATAAGTCCCAGCTTCTATCCTGGTCTTAATGCTGTTTACCTTATCAGTTCTAATGTCTTCAACATCTTTAACCTTATTTAAGGCATGTTGAAAGTCTAAAGCCCTTTCCGAAATCTTTAGTTGATCCATTTGCTCTTGGTAGTGGTCTTTGCCTACCTTATTCACTTTAGAGTTATTGTATACTTGATATACGCTATCTATTTTATTAATCCTCATAAAAAACACCTCACTTACCGTTGTACTATTATTATCGGTAAAATAAGGTGTTACTTTAGCTTTTTTATTTATTTTTATCTTTTTTTATATCTAAATCTTTCATCTCTGTCGTCTTTCCTAGTAGGCTTATTTTTATTAGAGTCCTTTATAGCTCCTCCTATGGTCCTCTGGAGTTGGCCCTGGCAAGAGTTGCAAAACCTACCTGTGGTTATAGGAGTTCCACATTTTTCACATTCTAATATAATATTTCCACCAGGTTCAATTTCCAACCTTCCCTCTCTTAAAAACTCCATAACTTTTTTTATATCTACCTGGGTATTTTCAACTACATCTGATATAGTTGCCCCTGGATTCTCTTGTATATACTTTTTTACTGTTTGAAAGTCCTGCTCATTTTTCTTTCTACAATCCAAACAAATCCTAAATCCATCATATCTATATATCTTATTACAACTAGAACAATTCCTTATATCCATTTATTCCAACTCCTTATATATTTCTACTTGATGATAAGCAAAGGCCTATTATCCTATCTGCTCCTGCTCTTTTAAGTACTTTTGCTACTTCTTCCAAGGTAGCCCCTGTAGTAATAATATCGTCAATTAGTAAAATTTTTTTATCTTTTAAACTAAAATTTCCCTCTAGATAAAATATATCTTTCAGATTAGTCTTCCTATCAAGACCATCTAAAGAGCTTTGGTCTTTAGTTGAACTTAGCTTTTTTACTGGGCTTATTAGGTCTATATGGATTTTTTTACTTAGGCCCTTGGCCAATAAATAAGACTGGTTATAACCCCTTTTTACTTCTTTAGACCTATGGGAGGGAACATAAGTTACATAGTCTATTTCCCCTATGTCATTTTCCATATAGGTCTTGTAGAGGTAGTGGGAAAAAGCCTTGTATAGGTAATTTTTATCCTGAAACTTAAATTCTTTTATCTTGTCCCTCATATACCTATTATATAGTAAGCTAAAGTAAACTTCATCTAGGTAGTTGAAACTTTTGTCAGATTTCTTATTGTAGATGTCTAATTTAGAATTACAAGTCTTACAAATATGTTTTTTGTAGTCAGCTTTTTCTCCAAGGCAAAGATAGCACCTGCCCTCATTTAGGAATAATATATTCTTAAGATAATCCAAAAAAATCATCCCTCCCTATAAATCTCCCTTATTTTTTTCATTTTTTCACCTAGGGCTGAATATCTAACTGCGATCTTATCATTTTTTAACATTGAATATAGGGACTTTTCATCCCCTACTAGGACCACCAATTCCTTGCCGCGAGTTATGCCA